>CADBTE010000291.1 GCA_902797455.1 uncultured Planctomycetota bacterium
GAAGAGCTCCGCGTAAAACCGCCGCGCGCTGTTGTCGGGGCTGTTTTTCTCGAGATGCCGAAGCCAATGGTCGAAAACCTCTCGGATATTCCGAGGGGTGACGATTGTCTGTCTTGGGTCGCTTGGCGCGCGGGCCATAGATGCGTTGCTGAGGACGTGAAAAAACTCTGTTCCAAAAAACAGGGCCGGTAAGCACCTTTGTGATTTCCGGCCCTGTTTTGTTGTTTCCGGTGCTTTGGCCTTTTAGCCGAGCACGGTCTCTTCCACCGTTCCCCCGGGAGGAATGAACGGAAGAACATGTTCATGGTAGGGGATGCGCACATCGAGGAGGAAGGGACGATTCGAAGCAAGCATCCGCTGCAGCGCCTCGGGGAAGGCGCTCTTGTGATCAACCAGCTCGCTCTCCCAGCCGAAACCGCGGGCGATAGTCGGGTAGTCGGGGTAACGGCACGGAGGGAAGACGGAATCCACCGGCCCGGTCGCTTCCGGATCGGTGACCGGACCGAGGTAGGTATTTCCGCGGTTCGACTTGTAGAAAATGTCTTCCCACATCATCACGTTGCCGAGAAACTGGTTGTCGAGCAGCATCACCTTGACCGGGATATTTTCGGTCACGCAGGTGGCCATCTCTTGAATGTTCATCTGGAAGGAACCGTCGCCGTCGATATCGATCACACAGGCATCGGGACAGGCCATCTTGGCTCCCATCGCCGCGGGGAGTCCAAACCCCATTGTTCCCAGACCGCAGCTGGAAAGCCAGGTACGCGGACGAGAGAACTGGTAGAAGAGGGTCGTCCACATCTGATGCTGGCCTACCCCCGTGGTGATGATCACGTTCTTCCCTTGGGTCGCCTCGCTTAACTGACGGATGGCGTACTGCCCTTGGATGAGTTTGGGGTTCTCTTTGAAGCGGATCGGGTACTCTTCTTTCCACTGATCGATCGATTTGTACCAGGCGGTCAAGTCGGAGGCGTCCTTGGGGAGTGCCTTGAGGAGCGCCTTAAAGAAATCTTTCGCGCTGGACTCAACGGTCATATCAACCGACTTAACCTTCTCGAACTCGGACGGGTCGATGTCGACGTGAATGACTCGAGCCATTTTTGCGAACTCGGAGGCACGGCCGATAACACGATCGCTGAAGCGCATCCCGACAGCGATGAGCAGATCGGAGTTTTTGATCGCGCGGTTGGCGTAAACGGTTCCGTGCATCCCCGCCATCCCCAGGGAGAGGGCATGGGTGCGCGGGAAGGCCGAAAGCCCGGGCATCGTGGTCGCCACGGGGATTCCTGTTTTCTCGGCGAGGGTCTTCAGATCATCGGAGGCGTTGCTCATCACCACCCCGCCGCCGACCAGCAGAACCGGCCGGCGTGCCTTGCGGATCGCCGCGACAACCTCGCAGACAGTCTGTGCCGACGGCTTGGGAGATTTGCCGCTGTAGCCGGGCAGGTCGAGCGGGGGATCGAAGTCGGGGTAGATTTGGTCGGTCTGGACATCTTTGGGGATATCAACCAGAACAGGACCAGGACGGCCGGTAGTCGCCACAAAGATCGCTTCGTTGATGATGCGGGTGAGGTCTTTGACGTCGGTAACCAGATAGTGATGCTTGGTGATACTGCGGCAGACCTCGGTCATCGGGGTCTCTTGGAAGCCGTCTGAACCGATCACACTGGTAGGGACCTGGCCGGTGATGATCAGAAGCGGAACCGAGTCGAGTTTGGCATCGGCGATACTCGTGACTAAGTTGGTCGCTCCCGGACCGCTGGTGGTCATTACCACACCGATCTTGCCCGAAGCGCGCGCGTATCCCTGAGCGGCGAAACCGCCCCCCTGTTCATGACGGGGGAGAACGACACGGATTTTATCACGGTAGTGCGAAAACGCCTGATGAAGGAGGATGCTAAACCCTCCCGGATAGGCGAAAATGGTCTCGATCTTGTTGCGGATCAACGACTGCACCAGAATTTCGGCACCTGTCGTCATACGCGGTTCCGCGGCGGCCGAAAGATCGGCTTTTTTTGTGGTCACGACGATATATCCTCCTGCTTGGAAAGAACAGTTCGCTATTATTGGCCAATATTAGTCCAATCCCCCCTTTTTTCAAGGGGAACTGTATGAAATGCCCCCTGTTGACATCCGTGTTTCACGTGTTATATTCCTAGCGTCCATCCCGGACAGGAGGGCTGTGTAGCTCAGTTGGTTAGAGCGGCGGCTTCATAAGCCGTAGGTCACCGGTTCAAGTCCAGTCACAGCCATTGCCAGTCATGGCTCTTGATTGCCCCCGCGGCGAGGAAGCGGGGGCTTTTTTGTTCCTTGTCGGCTGACGCTTCTTTATAAGAACTTAGGGGCGGCAAAGAAACGCTACTGTTCGAGCTTCTTTCGGAAGATGGAGACGACGATTTTTGACTGATCGACCATCGCGATATGGACCGTTCCATTCCACAGACCGATGCCCATTCCGTACAGAGGGGTTCCCCGGGCGAAGGAGTCGATCAATTCGCCGTTGAAATTGAAGATGCGCACCAGTCCCTCCAGTGAGGGAACGACCCACTCGGTCTGACCGTCACGATCGAGGTCAAATGGGATGACCTGGGCCAGCGAGTCGTTCCAGGATGCCCCTTCCAGCGGGACCTGATTGATGACGGTACCGTCGGAGTCGAGCACCGCGAACGATTTTTGTTTCGAGAGCCGATCAGAGACGATCGCACCGATCCGGCCGCTCCCCCCCGGTTCATCGGCGGCAAACCAAAGGATAGAGAGGTCGCCGGGGTCGATCTCGCCGAGCCGCCGGCCATCCTCCGCCGAGTCGACGATAAGTTCCCCCTCGTCATTGGAGATGGGGTGGTTCAATCCGATGATCTCGGCATTTTCACCGGGTTGATTGTGCCGAACCGCCAGACAGAACGGAGCGACGGTCAGTTCATCGGCCCAAAGGAAATTTTTTCCCTCCTCCCCCGGAAGGAGATCAATGGCGTAGATGCCATGTTTGGGGATAAGATTCGACGCGTAGTCACCGACCAGGGCGATGATGACCTCGGGGCGATTGTCGTTTCTCGCGTCGGTGATCAGCGCGTCGGCGACCCACCTCTGCCGCTTGGTGAAGTCGAGCGTGTAGAGGAGGTTAAAATCGTTGTCGAAGAGGTGTACCTTGTGGCTGCTGAGGAAGGAGGACGCGATGAAAAAACGATCCCCCTCGGCGGTGAGGTAGGTTCGGACAAAACGGATTGGCTCACCGGCGGCGTTTTCAGGTATTTTTTTGCGGATAACTTCTCCCGAGGCGTTGAACGTGGTGAGCAAATTACCCTCGCACGGGACGACCAGACGACCACCGTCGTCGGTGTCGAAGAGGATCGGGCTGGCCGAGTCGCGCACATCGGCTTTCCATTTGGGAGCGATGGAAAACAGCTGGGAGTCTCGGACGGGATGGATGCGGATGTCTTTGTTCTCGGTGACCGGTTCGGTACGGTAGACATCTGCCTTTTCGGCCTCATTGAGTGTCTCAGTGAAATGTTCCGTGTTCAGCTCGAAGTCGTGCAGCGCCTCGGGGAAGAGGTCCTTTCCCATCTTGAGCCGTTCAATGAGGTTCTGCAGCTGGACGTACGGTGTTGGGCGAGGGCAGTACTGCTGCACGATCCCCTTGCCGTCTATGAGAATCAGGGAGGGAGCGCCGATCTTGCTTAAGAAAGAGGCGGCGTAGCCCTCCGGGGGGAGACGGAAGAGGGGAATGGTGAGGTCGAGTTCTCCATAGGCGGCTCGGATATGGGAGTTCGACTTTTTGGACGGGTCGATATTGACGGCGCAGAACTCGAGATTGTCTTGATTTTTGTAGAAGTCATAGCTGCGCTGAAGTTCGGTCAGGACGGCGCGGCTGGACTGACGAAGCGCCGAGTTATCGTCGCTTCCCCAGAAGCAGAGAATACGGTTCTTGCCGTTGGGTTTGCCGGTGAGAATATCGGAGAAACCGTCGAAAAGGGAGATGAGCTGAAGATTGGGTGCGCGCTGCCCCAAAATGGCCAATTCGGGAGGGAGAAACTTATCGACGATTTTAGTTTGATCGGAGATAGGAAGCGTGAAGAATTGGTCATCGAATTCTTTTTTGGTGATATCTTCGGAGATGACCTGATCGAAGAAGTCGATGGTGAGCGATTTAACCTGGACGGCGCCGTCAGGGACGGCAATCTGCTCGATCGGGAACTCGATGCGAAGAAGACCGCCGGTCTGGCGGCTGATCCAATAGGTATGAACCCCCGCCTGTGACTGAATGGCGATACGATCGCACGGAATCAGAGGCGCGTCGGGATCGTCGGGCGCGAACCAGTCGGGTTCCAAGAGCTTGGGGCGGACATTGTTCGGGAGAAAGGTTCGAAGCGGTTCTTTCGCGAAGAGAAGGACCAGCTGGGGGACGGCCCAGAAACTGTCTCCGGGGATCATAAGATTCATCGCGTTGGCCAGACTGATGTCGGGATAGAACTCACGGATGGAGGAGAAGATCAGCGGGGCCGGTTTTTCGAGAATCTGATTATCGCCGGCGATCTGCCCGCGCAGTTTATCACCGTCGCAGGTCAGAACGCCGGAACCGACCGTCAGACGTACCTCGTTTGGCTTGCGAAGAACAAGGGAGCAGGGGATCGGTATTGTTTGGAGAGATCCATCATCACGCAGATAAACCGTTCGGATGACGCCGCGGTCGGAGTAAAGCTTCGCCTTGCGGTAGACATCGAGCATTCCATGGAGGATCTGATCGGGGGTGATGGACTCATCGACCGCCTCCGGCCGAGGAGGCATCTCTTTGGCTGGGGAGGAGGAACTGGGCGCCGCCGGGGCGGCCGGTTCGCTCGCAAGGGGAGCCGGCTGGTCCTGGCCGGCCGGCTCACGGGAGCAGCCGACTACCGTCAAAAGCGCGATCAAAACGAGCAAATGAATCAGCCAGCGGTTCATTGGTCCTCCCTTGCCGGGAAAGTGTTTTAGTCGTGCCGCAGAAGAAGTTCACCCAGGTAGATGGTATCCATTTTGCCCAGCGCGGGGTCGTGACGCATGATTCCCCCGAAGTGCATCGCGCAGCTCAGGTCGGTTGTGGCGAGGATGTCTGCGCCGCTGGCAAGAATATTGGCGACCTTCTGCCGCCCCATCGCCAGGGACGTTCCAGCCATCTTGACACTGAATGTGCCTCCGAAACCGCAGCACTCGTCGACGTTGGGGACTGGGGTGTACTGAAGACCGCGGATATTGGTCAGCAGCGTCATCGCGGCGTCGGCCATTCCGAGCTCACGACGGCCGTGACAACCGACGTGAAGGGCGACCTTTCCGGGGAAGGAGGCGCCAAAATCGGTTTTGCCAAGAATGTTGACGAGGAACTCGGACAGTTCCCAGACACGGCTGCCGGTGGCGGCTTCGGGGGAACCGGGTGCGGCCTCGGCGAAGAAAACCCGGCACATCGCGGCACAGGCGCTCGACGGCGTGACGATCAGGTCGTAGGCGCTGAAGACGCGATGAAATTTCTTCATTACGCTGATCGCCTCGTCTTTGTAACCCGAGTTGAACGCCGGCTGTCCGCAGCAGGTCTGCTCATCGGGATACTCGACCTCGATACCGAGCTGCTCAAGCAGCTTGACACAGGAGATTCCCGCCGTGGGAAAAAACTGGTCGATAAAACAGGGAATGAACAGCCCGACGCGCATTCCCCCTTTGTATTGCGGATACTCCCAGCTCGGGACCTCCTTCGAAAGGAGATTCTCCATTTCTATCCTCCCTCTCCCGAACACCTACCCGTTGGTCCGGAAGGAAAAATCGTGGTTGTTGTTTGTCGTCCCAGAGGCAGGCTCTGGAAACGGGCGCTTGATTTTTAGGGACGTACCTGACGGTAGCTAAAGAAACTTAGGACTCCAAGCGCCGCCGCGACGACGATGAAGATGATGTCGAAAACGATACTTGAGCGGCCAAACGGGATACCCGCCGCCGCGTCCAACAAAAAGACCAGCAGAAGGAGTGCCGAAATGACCATCGATATGATACAGAGAACTTTTCCCATTTTCTCTCTCCGAGGACCTAGTGGGTTCTTCGCGCGGTGTCTTAGGGGCGCGAAGAACCGCTGGGCATAACGTCTGAGACCCAGCTCCACCAAAAGTGTTTTATTGAAAACGCGGCGCGGCGGGGGGACCCGCTGCCTGGGAGCCAGAAACAGAATTAACGATAGTATAATCATTTTACTCAATGTTTTCCAGCGTCAGAGGGGGAAAAGGGGGAATTTTTATAGAGACAAAAACGGTTTGTATCCGAAAAATGAGACACACCCCGCGGCTCACTTCCCCCTTGGCGTCGGCGCTGGAGGGGAAAAACGAGATAACTGGTTTGATTTTTCCATGGTCGAAGCGATGTCAGAATCCCAATGGAATCAGGAACGAAAAGAACTGCTTGAACGAATCGCGATTCTTGAGGAACGCCTGGAGCGGGTTCAGCAGCTGACCGCCGTTGGCGAGTTGGCCAGTACGACGACGCACGAGTTCAATAATATCCTCACGACCATCCTCAATTACGCGAAGATGGGGATGCGTCACGCTGACGCCCAGACGCGTGACAAGGCTTTTGGGAAGATTCTCGACGCGGCCACCCGCGCGGCTAAAGTGACTTCGACTGTCTTGGGATTGGCCCGGAACCGAAAACCGGGAATGGAACCGACCGATTTGGTGTCGCTCACTAACGACGTGCTCCTTCTCCTGGAGCGGGAGATGAATAAATACAGGGTGAGCGTCGAGAAGAACTTCGAGCAGGTTCCCGAAATCAACGCCAATGGGAACCAGATTCAGCAAGTCCTCGTGAACTTGCTGATTAACGCCCGTCAGGCGATGCCCGACGGTGGACGGCTGATCTTAAAAATCTCGTATGATCCGGCGGCCAAGATGGTGCAGCTGAGTGTTCGGGATTTCGGCTGCGGGATCCCCGCGGAAAGGCTGCCGCGGATCTTCGACTCGTTCTACACGACCAAAGAGGGGCCCGACGCCAGCGGCAAGGGGGGAACCGGCTTGGGACTGTCGCTTTGCAAAAGCGTGGTCGAACGGCATCATGGCAAGATCCGAGTCGACAGTACCCTCGGCAAGGGGACGATGTTTACCTTAAAGTTTCCGGCATTGGAGTGAGCGTTTTTCTGGCGGTGAAAAGAATCGCGCCGGTTTTTCTCTCAAACTCCTTGACCGGCGGGGGCTGTTGCGCTATAGATTAGTGAGGAAGACGCCCCGGATGTTCCCCAAAAGGACCATATACTTGGAGTTTGTGCCATGATCATCAAGCAGCTGTCTCTCTTTCTCGAGAATAAACCGGGTCACCTGGCGCGAGCGTGCCAGATTCTTGCCGACGCGGGACTGAACGTCGAATCGATGGCGCTGGCCGATACCGAGCAGTTCGGTATTCTCCGGTTTCTTATCCGTGACTGGGAAAAGGCCCGGCAGGTTTTGACCGATGCCGGCGCGATGCCTCGTGTGACGGATGTTCTGGCCATTGCGGTCCCGAATCGTCCCGGCGGGCTGGTGACGCTCCTATCGGCGCTGGATGGGTCCACCGTCAATATCGAGTATATGTATGGCTTCAACTCCCCGAAGCTGGCCCAATCGGTGATTGTTCTTCGTCTGGACGATCCACAGCAGGGGATTCTCCGATTCCAAGAGGCCAACGTTCGGATCTTGACCGAGAACGAACTGTTCGATTAGTTTTGGGTCGGTTCCTTATCGCCGCCGAGCGTTTTTTCTCGCGGCGCTTCGCCATGCGGCGGGTCGAACCAAAAGAGCGTATCGAACTGTTTTGAACTGGTGTCGACGATCGTGGTCCGTGTCAGAAGCTGCCGCAGAGGCTCTTCGTTTAGGCGGTGGTGCCGCCTTTCGCCGTCCAGCGGGCGCGTGGTGACAAGGATGATCTGCGACAGCGCCCCGACAGCCGCGCACTGGCGCAAGATTTCGGGAAGAGGGTCTTGTTCGGTCGGTTCGGCGGTGGCCAGATGGCGCGCGATCTCGGTCCCCGTGCCGGCGGCGGAGGCGTTCTGGCAAAAATAGTGTGTGCTGCCGTCTTCCAGGTGTCCGACCAGACCAAAGGCCGCGGGCATCTTTTGCTTTTTGACCAGTTCTTCGATCAGGGTTGCCGTGAAACAGACGGCGAGCTCTTGATTTTCCAGTTCCTCGAGCGAGTTGGTTGATTGGGGATGAAACAGATCAAGAATCACCGCCGCGCTTTGAAGGGTTCGGTTTTGAAACTGACGCACGAGGAGCTTCTGATACTTCGCCGAAGCGTGCTGATGGATCCACTTACGCTCATCCATCGGCTGCCATTGCCGAATACCGAAGAGTTCTTCTCCGGTACGGTCGATGTTGTTTCGGCGCGGAGCCTCCTCGGCGATTTTCTGACGCAGTGACGAAAGCCAAGGGCGCCAGAGGCTCCCGAGTTTCGGACCGATGTAGAAATCCCCTTCCGCGCCGATCGTAACGCTGCTGCGGAAAAAGCCGAGCGGGTAACGTGTCGAAATGGTGATCGGTCCCAGACGATAATGGCCGCGCTGCGGGAAAGTACCGGTCCAAAGCTCGGTGACGCTGTGAGAGGGACGAACAGC
>CADBTE010000292.1 GCA_902797455.1 uncultured Planctomycetota bacterium
TCGACCATATTGAGGACCAGGTTCTGCCCCATCACCGCCAGCCCCATCAGGCCGATATCGTACTTTTTCTCACTCATGGCTTTGTCCGCGCTTTTCACTTGGTTTTCGGTTATCGGATAGTTGTTGTTTTTTATATTTTGTTTTTTATCGGCTTACGGCAGCGTCGATTTGTTTCTTCGGTCGAGCACCTGAATCGGCCCCAGCAGCAGATCGGTCGACGGGTCGTGCCCCTGAATCTGGATCGTCCCCCGCTTAAAGCGGCGCCCTTTGCGCGGGTTCTCGTCGGCGGCGCGATCGTCGCTCCAGATCAGCGCCGGCACGCCGTTGACCCAGGTGCGCATCAGGTCCGCCTGCGCCATCACCGTCAGGCGGTTCCACCCCCGCGGATCGTCGATCAGACGGCGGGCGGGCGACAGACGGAAGATCGAGCCGGTATCGTTCCCGAGAAACTTCCCCCGATCCTCCTGCGGCGGGGTATTGTTCATCTGCGCCTCGTAACCGTTCATCTCGCTTTGCGGGATCGTCCGGAAAAAGAGCCCCGAGTTGTTCGGCGAGGCGTTTTCCTTAAACGTCAGCGACAGGTAGAAATCGTCGAACTCCTCGCTCGACTCGAGGAACCCCTTCCCGCCGCAAAGGCGCACCGCCGCGCCCGGTTCCTGAACCGGTTCGGCCGTCGTCTCTCCCCGCGCCGTCCAGCCGGCGAGGGACGAATCGAGAATCGTCCGCCATCCCGGGTACATCACCAGGCGGTCGATCACCAGCGTCCCGCCGCGAACGATAATTCGCAGCGCGGTGCGGCCGTTCTCTTTGATTGTCCCGCTTTCGTCGACCAATTGGCCGTCGAAGGCGATCGGCCCCCCGCCTTCCCCCTCGGCGGTAATCACCAGCGTTTTGGGCTCGGATGAGTTTTCCAGCGCCGAGGCGAACCGCTTGATGTACATATTCGAATGATCGTGCACCTCGACGCTGGCGGTCGTCTCTTCCTCGGTATGGTAGGTCAATTCTATCTTCCAGGGACGCTGCAGCAGCAGTTCGGTCGTGATCTTGATCGGCACCCGCGTGACAATGCGCGTTTGGCCGCCGCGCATCGCGATCAGCGGACGCGGCGTCCCGACGCGCATCCGGCCGTTGAACTGCACCGGCTCGGCCCGCCAGCCGAAGAAGGTCTTGCCGTCGAGCAGCAGAAGCGCCCCGGCGGCCTGTTCCTCGGGGGTGCAGCGCGCCAGCCCCTGGAGCAAAGCCGGCTCGGTTCCGTCGACCTTCTTCTCTTCGGCGCGCGCCAAACCGCCCGCCAGCGCGCAGCCGAGCGCCAGGCAAACCCAAGCGCCAAGGGTTTTATTCATCGATTTCATCAGCGTTTTCGTCAGTGACTTCGTCAGTGATACAGTCTGTGTTTTTGTCAGCGAAACTCTTTTCGATTTTGCCATTATACCACCTTGTCCGGCCCGACCGCCAGAGGAATATTTCCGTCCCCCGCGCCAAAAGAAAGAAGGACCGCCCACGGCGGCATATTCCGCGCCGGTGGCGGCCCTTTTCTCACTTTCGGGCGAATCGGCCGCTAGCCGTCGTAACGATCCAGATGGGGCGTATGGTTCTTTTTGAACGCCTCCACGCGCGCGGCGTAGGCGGCGTCGTCTTCACCTTCGGCGCGTTCGACCAGGCGCTCGGCGTAGGCGGCCTCGGGGGTCGCGTCGCTGGCCACGTCGAACCAGGCCGGGTCGAAATTCACCGTCTCGCGCAGGTCCGAGGAGATATTCGTCGCCAGGGCGATGATGGCGTCCCAAATCGCGACCTCGCCGCGGCAGCGGGTCACCAGGGCGGGTTTCCCCTCGATTGACTCATCGACTTTCGCCGGATCGGCCTCGGGGTTCTGACGGATGCAGTACGCCCAGTGCTCGATCTCTTCGCAGTAGCCGCGGCTCACGTCGGTGGCGTAGATCGCCTGGTAGCCGATCGCCTCCGAGAGCTTATCGCCGGCGTCGTCGATGACGATATCCGGCTCGCCCGAGGCGCTCTTGGCGACGCGGGTCTTGTCGTTCACCGCGCTGGTACGATAGAGGAGCCCCTCTTTTTCGGTCTCGATCAAGAGCGTCCCCTTCGTCCCAAAGACGGTCTCGCCGTAGCCGCCGAAACCGTTGCCGTTGATCGTGCTGTACGCCACGGTGATCTTGCGCTGAGACAGCAGCTCGTCGTTCGGGTCGTAATCTTTCGCCGGGTAATCGTACAGGGCGGAGATGTGATCGTCGACGTCGCGGTCGAGCGAATTAAAGAGCGAACGGCTCCCGCTGGCGCAGACCGAAAGCGGGAACTGCTTTTTGCCGCCGTGCGCCGCGGCGATAAAGATGCTCGCCGCGTCGAGCTGGTGGCTCCCCAGCTCGGCCATCAGGCCGCCGCCGGTGCGATTCCACAGACGCCAGCGGATCAGCTCCTCGATCGCCGGACGATCGTAGGTCTGGCCGTCGGCCTCACGGGTCTCGGAAATATAGCCGTATTCGGCCGCCGACTTGAACGGACGGCCGTAGACTTCCTTCCCCTCGATCAGGGCGTAGTCCGACAGCTGAGCGAGCTTCTGATCGATCTTCTTCTGCCACTCGGCCAGTTCTTTTTCCGCGACGGCCTTCTCGCGCGACAGACGCTTGGCCAGATCGATTTTCTCTTCGGTCTTTTCGGCGTCGGGAAGATTGGTGATCTTATCGACGGCCGCGCCGTTCTTGGCGATGAGCGCCTTGAGCCGTTCGGCCTCTTCGGTCCACTCTTTGTACTCGGCGGCGAGCTTGTCTTTGCCGATATCCTCTTTTTTGGCGCCGGGGGGCAGCGGCATCTGCCACGAGTCGGAACCGGGAAGGTTCCCGCGGTGCCACTGGGCGCGGATATAGTGCAGATCGCCCAGGGCCTTGCTGCGGATCAGCTCGGTGGCGTGATCGTACAGAATGTTGTAGTGCCGCTGGTGGCCGATCGCCAGGTGCTTGTGGTACTGCTGGCTGGCGCGGGCCATCTCTTTGCAGTTGGCGACCGAGTGCCCCATGAGCTTTTCGGTCAGGACGTGGCAGCCGTGCTTCATCGCCTCGATCGCCGCCGGGGCGTGCAGGAACAGCGGCAGGCCGATAATGACCCCCTCGATCCCGAGCTTCTCGGCGTCGGCCAGCAGGTCGCGGTAGTCGTTGTAGACCTTGCAGTTGGCCCGGGCGATCTGCTCGGTCTTCCAGCCGTACTTTTTCATCAGCCCGGGGCGGACGGCCGCGGCGGTCGCGCTGTAGCAGTCGCCGTGGAACGCGCGGTACTGGTTGTACGGGCGGATGTCGGCGATGGCGACCACCTGGACATACTTGGGGTTAAGCCCGCCGATAAGGACCGAACCCTCGTCGCCGGTCCCGAGCACGGCGATCTTCACCGGCTGATCGACGGTGCCGTAGTGGAAGTAGTACGCCCCTATCCCGTTGCCGCTCGACAGCTCGGCGGCGGCGCTCTTCTTGAGGAAATCGCGTCGGAGGGCCTTGCTCCCAAGCGCCGCGAGGAAATTCTCTTTTCCGATCTGTTTCTGTTCGGGTGTTAAGTTCATCGTAGGTTCCGTTTATCTTCTTTATGTTTTCTGACTGTGGGAAACGCTCTTGCCGGCTCCTTATCACCGTTAAGAGAGCTTGTACTTATCCTGATCGATATTCGGGACACCTTTGAGCTCGGTCAGCTCGTTTTCGGGGGTCTCGTCGTTCTCGGGATCGAACCAGGATTCGCGGAACTCGACGCTCTTCCCTTGACCGGCGGCGATATTGGTGACCAGCGCGATCACCGCGTCGCCCAGGGCGATGCGCGGGTTGCAGCGCGGCTGTTTCGTCGGGTCGGTCACGTTCGGATTCTCTTTGATGCACCAGGCCCAATGCTCGATTTCTTCTTTATAGCCGCGGCTCACCGCCGGACCGTCGCCGCTGGCGGAGGCGACCGCCTTTTGCGCCGGCGCCGAGGCCTGGGTATCGAGGGCGGCGGCGCCGGCGGCCTTCTTCTCGACCTTGCTGGTCGCCGGCCCGCGCAGAAGCTCGCTCTTTTGTTCGCGCTCGAGGATGATCGTCCCCTTGGTGCCGTAGACGATTTCACCGTAGCCGCCGAAACCGTTGCCATTGATCGTGCTGTACTGAACGGTAATCGTCCGCTTGCGGCCGTCGATCGAGGCGGCGTTGTAACCCGGCGCGGGGAACTCGACCAGCGTGGTGATATGGTCGTGAACCTGACGGTCGAGGCCGAAGAGGTTCCGGTTCGCCGAAACGTGAACCCGCAGGGGGTGAACCTTCCCGCGGTCGGGCAGGGCGTTCGGATCGTCGCCGCGCAGCGCGGCGGCCCGCCGGCTGCTGGCGGCCAGGAAGATGCTCGCCGCGTCGAGCTGGTGGCTCCCCAGCTCCACCATCAGACCGCCGCCGGTGCGCGCCCACAGACGCCAGCGGATCAGCTCCTCGGCGCTGGGACGGTCGTACTGGTACTTTGTGCCGGCGCCGAAGACCTCGCTGAGGTAGCCGTAATCGGCGACACTCTTCAGCTCGACCCCCTTGTACTTGCCGCCGGTCTCCAGAATGGCGTCGTGCAGCTCAGCCTCTTTCTGAGCGACCTTCAGCCGCCACTTCTCGATATCGAGCCCCGAGGCCTCGGCGAGGTTGGTTTTCCACTCGCGCAGCTCGTCGGCCAGCTTGCCGGCCTGCTTATCGTCGGGCTTGAGCGCCGTCGGCATCGGCATCTGCCACGAGTCGGCCCCGGGGGAGTTCCCGCGGTGCCACTGCGCGCGGATGTAGTGGATGTCGCCGATCAAGCCGCGCTCGATGTTCTCTTCGGCCTCGTGATAGAGGATGTTGTAGTGCCGCTGATGGCCGATGGCCAGGTGGCGCGAGAACTTCTTGGCCGCGCGCGCCATCTCTTTGCACTGGAGGGTCGAGTGCCCCATCAGTTTTTCGCACAGCACGTGCAGGCCGCGGCTCATCGCCTGAACCGAGGCGACGGCGTGCAGATGCAGCGGCAGCCCGATAATGACCGCCTCGATCCCGAGCTTCTCGGCGTCTTTGAGGAGGTCGCGGTAATCGGCGTAGACCGCCACATGGCGGCGGGCCTCATCTTCGGTCGCCCAGCCGTACTTTTCCATCAGGCCGCAGCGGGCCGCTAAAGCCGCGTCGCTGTAGTGGTCGCCGTGGAAGGCGCGGTACTGGTTGTACGGGCGGATATCGGCAATCGCCTTGACCTCGACATAGTCGGGATTGATCGCCCCCAGCAGAACCGACCCCTCATCGCCGACCCCGAGGATCGCGACGCGGACCGGATCGCCGTGAACCCGGGAATAGCCGAAGTAGAACGCTCCCAGCCCCGCGGCGGGAACCCCGGCGGCCAGGGCGCCGGCTAAAAGAAAGTTACGTCGGGAAACGGCGTTCCCGTTGTTTTCGGTGTTGTTTTCGTTGGTCATATTGTTAACCCCGCTGGGATATTTATTCGTTGTGCTTGTCTTAAAAGTGGCCGTTTTCTCACTTCACGGCTTCGGTTTCCGGGGAGATCCGCTCCGGAACGATTTCCGGGGTGAGCGGGTCTTTC
The DNA here is from genome assembly GCA_902797455.1 of uncultured Planctomycetota bacterium. GTDB lineage: Bacteria > Planctomycetota > Planctomycetia > Pirellulales > Thermoguttaceae > RUG695. The sequence continues at coordinate 5,560 of CADBTE010000292.1, forward strand.
CTCAGGCCGTAGGCGCGCAGCGTCCGCTTGCCGAAGAGCTTCCAGAGGAACCAATCGAAACCGGCCCAGCGTCCGGTCGGGAAGACCGCCAAAATCAGCAGCGCCAGCAGCTCGGCGGAGTCTTTGCTGAAGATCATAAAGTGGCCGACCACCTCGGGGGAGTACGGATAGACCGACGGCCACGGGAACTGCGACAAGCAGACGTTGAACATAAAACAAGCCCCCGCGATCGCCGCCAGACGGGTGCAGAAACCGCACATCAGGCAGATGCCGATCGCCGAAAGCCCGACGGTCACCATTAAATCAAGCAGACCGAGGCGGGTCGGCTGGGCGAACTTTTTAATGAAGGGGATCTTCGTGACGATCGACGCGCCGGGGACCTTATTGGTGCCGTAGACCAGGCGGGGCATCTCGCCAAGATTCTTCTGGGCGCCGGTGAGCTCTTCCCAGAGGGCCAGACGCATGTTTTCACCCATCTTCTCGGGGACTTCCGCCATCTTGCTCCCCTCGTTTCGGAGCTTCATCTGCTGATCCCAGTCCCAGATCTTTTGGTGCTCGGCGCCGTTGGTAGAGCCAAGATGCTTTTCGTAGCGCTCGCGGCCGCCGAGGAACTCGCGGATCGCGTCGCGCTGCTCGACGGTGCAGCTGCGCAGGGAGTCGACATACTGGTTAAAGATCGCGTCGCAGCTTTTCTTTTGCTCGTCGCTGAGCTGATACCGCGCCTGGAACTTCTCGTAGAAGCGGTACCACTCCGTCTCGAAGACCGGGAGGGTCCAGCCGAACGACTGGCCTTTGACGAACTTGCCGTCTTCCATCTTGCCGCTGACGACCTCGGCCATCTGAAGGCGCTGCGAACCGTCGAGGTCGGGAAGGAACATGTAGTAGAACCCCTTGGTCGGTCCCTTCGCCATTCCGAGGAACCCCTTGGAGCTGAAGCCGTTTTCCGGCTGCATCTTCCAGATCCCCTCAAACAGAAAATGCCAGCCGATCGCCACACGCGTCAGTACCAGCAGTACGATGACCACTAAGGTCCATGTTCCGACTCTTTTACCGTTCAAAAGAGGCCTCCTCTTCAGCTATGATTCACCGGGTCTTGGCAGAGGTGAAGCTTACGTGTTTTGGGGTGTTTGTGTACGCAGGTGGGTCTATTATATCGTGATCCGCGCGGGAGACACACTCCACAGAGGTGCCCCCTTACGGAAGGAAAACCCGAGTATCTCTTTCCTATTTTAATCGAATTTTACCAATCTTAAAACCCGCGCCCGATTTTTACTAAAAAATTTGCTCTGGTCTTTCCCCAAGGAAATCCCTATGATTCCCCCGCGCCGCGTTTTTCCCCCGCCGCTAAACGCTGACAGACCCCGACGCGGGGGGAACGCCTCGGGCTTAAACCGCAGAAAGGAACGTATGGGAGATAAGCTCTTCAACGGACTGGTCGCCGCCTTATTTGGGGCGATTTCGGGAATCGGAAGTGTCTGGTACCTTTCCGATACACCTTCTGGCTCCCCCCAAAACGGCGGACAGGGAGACTCTCCCGCCGTCTTCGATACCCTGGAGGTTCGCAATCTGACCGTCACCGACGGGATCCTCGTCAACGACTCGCAGTCCGGCGAGCCGCTGATCGAGCTGCGCGACGGGGTTGTTCTGGCCAAGCGGCAGGTCCTCTCCAACCACCTGGGGGGGTTCTGCGTCATGGGGCAGAGGATCCAAGTGACCACCGACGACCCAAGCTCGGCGGCCAGCCCGGTGCGCGCCGAACTGGCGACCGACGATAAGGGGGGCGCCTGCCTGGCGCTGGAGAGCCCCGCCGGAACACATTCGATGAACATCGGCTTCGACCGCGAGGAGACCGGCTTCATTATCTCGAAGAACAACAGTGATTCGATGATGGTCGCCCAGGCGATCCTGCCGCTGCCCAAAAAGGGGAACAGCGACGGTTTCCTCCCGACGCAGGGGACGGGCGACGCCCCGGCGCGCCTGGCCGGCGATCCGGCCGAATTGCCCCCCCAGACCCCCTTAACCCCGGCGGCCGCGGCAGCCCCGGCGGCCACGCTGGCGGCCCCCCAGCCAAGCGCCGCCCCCTACTAAAAGGTTAGGAACGGAAGGTTCGCCGCCGCGGTCCCGGTCCTATTGCAAACACTTACAAACACGGTCACGCTGCAAACACGGTCATATCACAGGCACGGTTTTATGTTCGGTCGGTTTCGCCCTAAAGCCCTCGCGCTTATCGCTTCGGCGATATTCGCCGCGCTGAGCGCGGCCGACGCCGGCGAGCCGTTTACCTACGCCGTCGGCCGGCGGCTGCTGGCTCAAAGCGGGGAACCGGCCGCCTCGGGCGAGCAGCCGGTTCTGCGGGGGAACCTCACGGAACTGCCGATCAACGACCCCTATAAGATCCGCGTCAACGGAACCGTCTTCGGTCAGTGGACCGACCTCGATCACCGGGGGGCGTACAACCGTCCCGACGGGCTGAGCGCGTCGGTCTTCGGCGGCGGAATCGGCGCCGACCGAAAGATCGCCAGCCGATCGATGATCGGTCTTCGGATCGGAGGGACAACGATCGACGTGCGTCCGGACAATCCCGGCGACAGCCAATACATCTCGAATTACTACGGTCTGTGCCGCCTCGGCCTGGAGGGGGACCTATGGCACTGGGACTTTTCCGTCGGCGCCGGAGGGAATCAATCCGACAACCAGCGGACCCTCGGCGGCGTCTCAGGCGCGGCGGGCCGCACGAGTGTTTCCCGCTCCCTGAGCCAAATCCAGTGGAACTACCAGACCGAGCTGGGGATGCACTTAAAAAGCGGCTACACCAAAATCGCCCCCTTCCTCGGTTTCCGCTCGATCCTTCTCGGCCAGGGGGATGAGAGCGATATTCCGATCGACCAGCGCTCGCTCTTCCCGGTGGAATCGGGCCAGTCGTACCGAGCGTTTCTCGGCTCCCGCTTCTCGTGGGACTACGCCACCTATATCGCCGTCCTCAAGCCGTCCATCTGGGGCATGTGGGCGCATGAGTTCGGGGACAGCGGCCTTCTGACCACCAGCGACACAAGCGAGTTCCCCGTCGCCTGGCGCTGCGGCGGCTGCGAACTGCCCCGCGACCGGGCCATCCTCGGTGTCGGGATCGCCGCGGCACTGAGGAATATGGTCGATCTGTGGTTCCATTACGACGCCGATTTCTCCGCGTCGTATCAGTCGCACGCGATCACCGCCGGCGCGAATATCAAGTACTGACACCACTGGTCCTGACCGGTTACCGCCGCTCTTGCCGGTTGTTTCGTTCTTTTCGTTATTTTCGGCATCTTCCGCGTCCGCGGCGCGCCCCGCGCGAGCGCTTCTTCTGATACGGCCGTTATTTCATAAAGATTCCATGCAACGGTTATTTCTCCTAACTTTGTTACAATCGTTATTTTTTAATAAAGCCCCTCTTCCCCGGGTCCGATAAAATAGGAAGACCGGGCTCTGTGTGCGGGCGCGGTCTATACCGGAATTGTATGTGCGAAAAACAGCGTCCGTTAGGAAGGAAATCAGCTTCGGGCGCGGCGGGAATGGATTCCCCCGAAACAACCGCGGCCGCGAAACGCCGAGCGGCCGCGGCTCTTCCATCATCATTATTTTCGTCACGGAGGACGAACTATGAAGGTTTCGCTGAAAAGAAAGGATCGAAATCAAGGGAACTCGCGGTTTTGGCGGATTCAGAA
>CADBTE010000293.1 GCA_902797455.1 uncultured Planctomycetota bacterium
AAGGCGTGTTCCTCCTCCCCCGGCCAGTATCATCGCGTAGATCATATTGCATCCCCTTCCCTGTGGGGGTTTCCCCGAGGCACCCGGTAAACCTGGCAGCGCGGTTAGTTATCCTCGGGATTATTCGGGAGCCGTTTTAAGTGAAAGACCCGCTGAAAACTCGCAAAGGTCGACCTTTGAAGCGACGAAATCCACATTTCTTTCGGTTCCTGGAAGATATCGATCTCCTCGGCGCGAAGCAGATACCAAGCCCCTTGGTCGATTTCGCCCCGCAGCTGGGACTCGGTCCATCCGGAATAACCGACAAAGACACGGCAGAGTTGATTCTTGTCCGAAAGCGCGCCGGTGATCTGCTCCTCATCCACGGACAGTTCGACCGAGAACATCGCCTGATCGCTGTCGATCATCGGAACCGTTTTGAACAAAAGCGCCATAGGCGGGGAACTGACCGGACCGCCGAGATAAACCGGCTCTTCGCTGGGACATTCCCGTTTGAACTGCTCGCGACAGATATCGGCCACGGTCGCCGAGGTCGGCCGATTCAAGACCAGCCCCGTAATAGCGTCTCCTTGCTGAGAGACGATCAGGGTCACCGTCATCCGAAAATTAGGGTCCTCCATATAGGGGGAGGCAATCAATACAGTCCCCGTGAAGTCCAAGAGAGATCTCCCGAGCGTGTGAAAAATGGGATTGCCAAATACATCGCCGCAAGCTAAATATACCCGCAGCGGCCGCCAAAAGAAACAAGTAAAGAGGAAGGGACAGAAAGTTTTTTTGGCGAATCTTGGGAAACAGCGCCCGGCCGGCCATTTGCCCGCGGAGTATAGTGATACGAACAACCGAGGTTCCTTGTGTGGGCCGGCGTCGATCCACCCTCCCTGACAGCGCGAACAGACAAAAAAGACACCCGCGTTTGGGGTGTCTTTTCCGCGTGGGCCGGCTCCTCAGCTTGCCGTGTGACTACTTTACCGCGATGTTCAGCGCGTTTTCGATATCCGCGAGGATGTCGTCGATATCCTCAATGCCGACCGACAGGCGGATCAGGTCGGGACCGATACCGGCGGCCTTCAGCTCCTCATCGCTGAGCTGGCGGTGGGTGGCGTTGGCCGGATGGAGGATACAGCTGTGCGCGTCGGCGACGTGGGTAGCGATCGAAGCGACTTTTAACTCCTTCATAAACGCCTCGGCGGCGGCACGGCCGCCGACCAGCCCGAACGAGACGACACCGCACGAACCGTTCGGCATGTATTTTTTGGCCAGGTCGTAGTACCTGTTATTCGGCAGACCACAGTAATTGACCCAGGCAACCTTCTTGCAGGCGTCAAGATACTCGGCTACCTTCTGCGCGTTGGCGCAGTGCCTCGGCATACGAAGGTGAAGCGTTTCCAGACCCAGGTTAAGGAGGAAACTGTTATGGGGCGAAGGGATCGAGCCGAAGTCGCGCATCAGCTGGGCGACCGCCTTTGTGATATAGGCACCTCCCTGACCGAACTGCTTCGTGTAGGTGATCCCGTGATAGCTCTCGTCGGGGGTCGTTAAACCGGGGAAACGCTCGCGGTTGGCTTCCCAATCGAAGTTTCCCGAATCGACAATGACACCGCCGACACTGGTGGCGTGGCCATCCATATATTTCGTGGTCGAGTGGATGACGATGTCGGCCCCCCACTCGAACGGCCGGCAGTTGATCGGCGTCGGGAAGGTATTATCGACGATCAGCGGAACACCGTGACGATGGGCGGCGTTGGCGAAACGCTCGATGTCGAGAACCGACAGCGAGGGATTGGCGACCGTCTCCCCGAAGACCGCTTTGGTGTTCGGGCGGAAGGCGGCTTCCATCACGTCGTGCGAGGCATCGCACGGGATGAAGGTAAATTCGATCCCCATTCTCTTCATCGTGACATTGAAGAGGTTGTATGTTCCCCCGTAGATCTCCGAAGAGCAGACCACATGGTCACCCGCCGAGCAGATATTAAAGATGGAGAAAAAGCTGGCGGCCTGGCCGGAGGATGTCAGCAGCGCGGCCGTCCCACCCTCCAGCGCGGCGATCTTCGCGGCAACGAAATCGTTGGTCGGATTCTGCAAACGAGTGTAGAAATAGCCCGACGCCTCCAGGTCGAAGAGCTTTCCCATCTCTTCACTGGTATCGTACTTGAAGGTGGTACTTTGAATGATCGGAATCTGGCGCGGCTCGCCGTTATTCGGGGTGTAGCCCGCCTGGATGCATTTGGTTCCCTGTTTCATGGTTTTGTCTTCCGGCGATACAAGTTTTTTCCAGACCGTTACGCGCGGGCAAAGCCCAGCGCCCGTATGCCACTAGAGTATAACGACGGGCCGCGAAGATACAAGGGAACGCTCTTTTCGCGGAAAATCAGCGTTATTTTTACTTTCCCAGGCAAAAGCGGCTGAAAATTCTATCGAGCAGATCGTCGGTCGTCACCGCGCCGGTGACAGTGCCGATTTGTTCAAGCGCCTCGCGCAGCTGCGCCGCGGTGAGAACCTCATCGCCGCCGATGCTCATCACCGCGCGCGAAAGGGCGGCCTGCGCGGCGTCCAGCGCCGAGGCGCAGCGCTGCGCGGTCGAGGGGACGGCGCCGCCGGGGGGGATCGTCCGAAAGAAGGCGTCGATTGCCCCGGCGGCCTGCTCAATCGATTCGAGCCGGATAGAACTGACCGGCAGCGTCCGAAAAAAGCGGGCGGTCTGTTCGGGGGAAAGGGACCGCAGCGCCAGATCTGATTTGGTCTGAAGCAAGATTACCCGATCCGGTTCGAGCGACGGCGGAATCGGTTCGGGAATTTGGTCCCCCGGCAGGCAGTAAAGAACCAGATCGGCGCCGGCCAAAAGCCGGTCGGTTCGCTCTTCCGGCCGGTCGATCGATTCCGTGCCCGCGGTATCGATCAGGCGAACCGTCCGATCCCCCAGGCACAGCGGGGCCTCGAGCCAGTCGCTGGTGGTACCCGCGTGGTCGCAGACAAGGGCGTTGGGGGTTGTTTCCCCGCCGAAGCGTCCCTTGAGCGCGTTGAAGAGGGTCGATTTTCCGGCGTTGGGCCGGCCAAAGAGAAGGACCGTACCAAGCGTCTGCCGCGGTGAGCGGCTGGTGAGGGTATCGCTGATCTTGCGCAGACGTTTCCTGAGTTCTTCCAATCGGTCCGCCAGTGCCTCGGGGGTGAGAAACGCAATTCCCTCCTCGGCGAAATCCAGTCCCGCTTCCCAATCACTGAGGAGGTTCAACAGCTCCTCGCGCAGGGCGTGCAGTGGACGGGCCAGATGGCCGGAAAGTTGGGTAAGCGCGGTGGAAAGCTCCCCGCCGCTTCGCGCGTCGATCACCCCCAGGACCGCCTCGGCTTGAGTCAGGTCGATACGGCCGTTTAAGAAAGCGCGGAGGGTGAACTCTCCGTGATTGGCCGGACGAACCCGCTGCTCGGCGCAAAGCTCGCGAACCAGGCGGCTGACGATGGCCGGGGAACCGAAGGTGTGAATTTCGACCGATTCCTCGGCGGTGAAACCATGCCCGGCCGGCCAGAAGTACAGCAGCGCGGGGAGAAGGCGCTGCCGGCCGTAGAGGGTCAGCTCCACGGGGAGAATGGCCGTTTGGGTCCGATCAAAGTCGTCGGGAAATGATCGAATCAACCGACAAGCCGCCTGAAGTGAAGCCCCTCCCGAAATACGGACAATACCCCGCCTGCCGCCGCATGGCGCCGCCGGCGCCGTGATGGTCTCTTCCAGGGATCCGAACATCACCGTTCTCCTTTACCGGCGTTTTCCATGAAAGCATCGGGGGCCCGCTGATACCGGACAAACGCCTCGGGGAGATACTCCAGCAGGGACGAAGCGGTGAGAGACTCCATCCCCAAAGCGCTCGCCGCCAAGTCGCCGGCTTTGCCGTGCAGCGCCGCGGCCAGCGCCGCCGCGTCGAAGGGCTCCAGGCCCCGCGCCAGGAACGCGGTGATGATACCGGTGAGGACATCGCCGCTTCCCCCGACTGCCATTCCGGGATTTCCGGTGTGATTGACCGTCAGGCGGTCGCCGTCACAGATGACCGTTCCCGCCCCCTTGAGGACAAGGGTCAGCGGGATATTTTTTTCGCGCAGACCGCGGAAAAAATCACGTACCGCTTCCTCGCGGCCGGCCGCATCGGGCGGGGTCGGTTTCCCCGTCAATCGGGCGAATTCCCCCGGGTGCGGCGTCAACACGCGCGACGCGGGGAGCGAAAGGGTTCGGCCATCGAAAAGATGTCTGGCGGCCAGCAGGTTGAGCGCGTCGGCGTCGAATACCGCCGGAGCGTTCTGTTCAAAGAAGAGGCTCTCCACCAGCCGCTCCAGCCCGAGCGATTGTCCCAGCCCCGGACCGATTCCAAAGGCACTGGCTTTGGCGAGGTGTCCGCGAATCTTCTGGAGCGCGGCCAGCGCGATTCTTCCCTTCCGATCGGCGTTCAGCGGCGCCGTCATCACGTCGGGAATACCACCGGCGACGATCGATACGATGGTTTTCGCGGTAAGAAGCCGAGTCAGCCCGGCCCCCGAAAGAAGGGCTGCGCGGGCGCAAAGCGCCGCCGCGCCCGCCATCCCCAGGGAACCGGCGACCAGTACCGCGGTCCCGTACGTTCCCTTGTGGCCGCATCGGCGGCGCGGCGGCAGGAGGCAATGGTTTTTTTCTGTTTTAGCCATGGGAATACCCCCCCTCTTGATGGGGCGCCGACTTGAGGTGGAACCGGTGACAAAGGGCGATCGCCAGCGCGTCGGCGACATCGGGGGGTTCGGGGACTTTGTCCAGGCCAAACTCGAAGCGGACGGCTCGCTGCATCTGATCTTTCGTCGCGTGACCACTGCCGGTGAGCATCTTTTTGATCATTGTCGCCGCGTAGGGGACGACGTGGATATCGGCCTGCGCCGCCGCCAGGCAGATGGCACCGCGCACGTGCCCCATCAGAATCGCCGTTCGGGGACGTTTATAGTAAGAATAAACCTCTTCCAGCGAGAGGACCTCCGGGTGGTACTGCGCGATCACCTCCCGGATTCCCTCGTAGATTTCGCGAACACGCGCCTCCAATGTGGCGGCGCGGCTGCGAACGACTCCCGCCTCAAGAATCGTGACACGGCCGCCGCGCGTTTCGATCATTCCGTATCCGGTCGTTCGCAGTCCGGGGTCTACACCCAATATTCGCATCGCTTTCCTCGCGTTTTGATTCGCCGATATCTGTTTTTCTAAAACAGCCGAAAGATAAACGACAGTATCACGACGAAGATCGACCCGGTCACCCCCGCCACCAGCGAACAAACAGACAGAACACGCAGCCCCTGGCGAATCTCAAAGCCGCAAAATTGCGAGACGACCCAGAAGTAACTGTCGTTGACGTGACACACCAGCATCGAACCGCAGCCGATCGCCGAAACGGATAACGCGCGGTAAAGAGGGGACCCCAAACCGAGCGGATCGAGCATAGGAGCGACGATTCCCGCGGTCGTCAGCGCGGCGACCACCGAGGACCCTTGGGCCGTTTTCATTACCGCCGCCACAGCGATCGGCAGACAGATCGCCCATGGTCCCAGGCCGGAGAAATCGGCCATTCCATTGAACAGTTCCGACTGCTGAAGAACCCTCCCGAACGCTCCGCCGGCGGAGGTGATCACCAAAATGTTGGTTGCCCGCGTGATTGCCTTTCCAAGGAGTCCTCCGACCGATAGTTCCGCTAAGCGCGCCTTCCCAAGGCCAAAGATCGCCAGACACGCGCCGATCGTCAGCGCGGCGGTCGGCATATGAATCAGCTCCAGGAAACGAGTCCATGACGGATGCGCCGTTTTCCATGTCTCGGAGAGATTAAAAAGGATGATCGAGCCGGTGATGATCATCAAAAGGGGAACCAAAATTGGCAGCGCCGCGCGCATCGTGCCGAACGGCACGGGGGAGAGTTCTTCCTCCGGCTGCTCAGCGCGCTGCCGTTCATCTCGGGAGAGTTCCTCTGCGGTTCGGATCGAGCCGCAGAACTTCTGGGCACAGAGGCGGGCCGCCGTGGCTGTGACAAAAGCGACAAATAACCCGAGGAGAATCGTCAGGCCGACATCGGCGCCCAGAACAGTCGCGGTGGCGACCGGTCCCGGCGCGGGGGGGACCAGACAATGAGTCGAGAGAAGCCCCAACCCAAGCGCTCCGATGCCGACGGCCAGCGGGACTCGTCCCCGACGGCAGAGGTTGGAGGCCAGACCTTGAAGAATCACGAACGCCGAATCGCAGAAGATGGCGATCGAGGAGAGGTACCCGATTGCCGACAGCGCGGTCGGAATCCGTTTTTCCCCGGTGACTCGAACGATTCGATCGGCCAGAAGCGCCAGCGCACCGCGTTCTTCCATAAACACGCCGATGACCGTTCCCGCCAGGATGATCAGACCGACTTTCCCCATCATCGCGCCAAAACCGTCGGCCAAGACCGTCAGTGACTCGGCAACCCCCATTTTGATCAGAATCCCCCAAAGAAGCCCGGCACCGAGCAGGACCGGGACGGGATGGATCTTCAAAACGGCCGACAGAAAGATGATGAGCGCCAGGACAATGAACAGCTCAAAAAACAACATCGTGGGGCTTTCCTCTTGCTTAATGCGAAGTGCTGTTTAAGGCCAGGAAGGTCAGAAAAATACCGGAGAGAACCAGGTCGCGGGTGGTCTGGACCGGGCCCGGTATCAACCCGGCGAGCTCTTCCTCCAGGTTGCGGGCGCCGCCGCCGGTGAGGATCACTGGGGGCTGTGCGCCAAAATTTGCCCGGGCCGCCCGATAACAATAGCTGACCGCGCCGATCTGCGCGGCGTGAATGCCGCAAAGGATGCCGTCGACGGTATTGGCGGCCGGCCAGCGGGCCGAGCCGTCTAAGTTTACTTGCGGGAGAAGATCGGTCTTTTCTCCGAGCGACCCGGCCGCTGTCTGCGGTCCGGGAAAAATCGCGCCTCCTCGGAAGGCCCCGTCGGAATCGACCCAATCTATTTTTGAGGCGGTCCCGATATCGACCACCATCACGGCGCGGGAAACCATGTGCCAAGCGGCCAAAGCGCCTAAAAGGCGGTCAACCCCGAGGCGATCAGGACGGTCGTAGCGGTTGACCATGGGAACATCGGCGGTTTTTATCTGGAAGACCGCGTCGTTCGGGCGTCTGGCCGACAGCCAGTCGAGGAAAGATGTGATCCTCCGACGGTTGACACCGGCTACCGCCCAGTTGAGTTTCTCGTCACGGCCGTGTCGAAGAAGCCCATCGAGCCAAGCGGTGAGATTGGGAAAGGTCTCGTCGGTGTCGCGCCGATCGTCGATCGGGTAGGGATAACGGCTCCCGGGGCCGCGCAGCGCCGGGAGATCGAAAAAGCCGAATTTCCACGCGCTGTTTCCGATATCGACGGCCATGAACCGATGTGCTGTAAGAGATGTCTCCCCCAAGGTCACTTGTCTGACTCCTGTATAACGCTCTTACCGCCGGGCGTGATTGTTTCAATGACACTGGCGATTTCACCATCGGCCAATAGGGTTCGGATCGACTGGCCGGCAGTGACATCCCGGACGCTCTGAACGAGGCGCCCATCCCCGGTCTGGGAGAGAGAATAGCCCCGGGAGAGGATCGCCAGCGGGGAGAGCGCCTCCAGCTGCGCGGCGTGCTGACGGAGATTTGACTCAAACCGTTCCAGAACGGTCGAGGCGGCCGTCTCGAGCCGGGTCCCGAGCATATCACAGTTTTGCATTCGATTGGCTAACAAGCAGTCCTCCGGTTCGAGGAAGGGACGCCGGTTAGCCAAGGTGTCCAGCTGCTGTTGGGCCAAATCGATCTTGCGGCTCATGGCCGAATCGAAACGTGCCGAGAAAGAGTCGATCGCGGCAATATACTGTTTGTCGTCCGGAGCGATGACGGTCGCCGCGTTGGTTGGCGTACTGGCCATACAATCGGCAACGCGGTCGCAGATCGTCACATCGATCTCGTGTCCCAATCCGGTGACAACGGGCAATCGGCAATTGGCCACCGCGCGGGCGGTGAGTTCTTCATTAAACGCCTGCAGGTCTTCCATTCCGCCGCCGCCACGAATCAGCGCCACGACGTCGACACGCCTTTGGGGATCGGCGGCATCGGGTGAGAAGTGCTCGGAGAGAACCCCCAGGGCGGCAGCGATTTCCTTGGGAGCGTCCTGGCCCTGTACCGAGGCGTGGACAACCAGAACATCGACCCGGCGGCTTCGCTCACGAAGAATCTTGATGAAGTCGCGAATCGCGGCACACCCTCGGCTGCTGACAATCGCGACTCTTTTGGGATGCGGCGGGATCTTCTTTTTTCGTTCCAGGCGAAAGAGTCCCTCGCTTTCGAGCTTTCGCTCCAAAAGCCGAAGGCGCTGCTCTTGTCCCCCTACTCCCATCTGCTGCATTTGGATGATCTTCAGCTGGTAATTCCCGCGCTGCGGATAGACGGTCATCGATCCCAAGCAGGTGACAAACATCCCGTTTTGGGGGACAAAATCGAGCTGCTGGGCGAAGTTTCTCCATATTACCGCCGAAAGAATGGGAGACTCACTGGCGGGGAGTTCCGGGTCTTTGATCGAGAGGTAGATATGCCCGGAAGCTTTATTGATCGAGACGTTGGCCAGCTCGCCGTAGAGGAGAACCTGCTGAAAATGATTCTCGATCATCGCGCGAAGCTGCGAGGTCAGTTCTGAGACGGAAATAGGTTCGAGGCGATCTCCAAGAACGGAAAACATCGATTCTCTCTTTCTGACAGCCGGAAATATTGACCTTCACAGTCTATAGGGGGGGAATTGCCTAAGGCCGATTCAAAAGATATTTTATACGAAGAGGCGGGGTTTGAATAGGTTAAAAAGGCCGACACCCTTCCCCGCTGGCGATGAATCGATAAGTAAAGGCCCTTTTTTTCATGGAGAGCGGCTTTATATATGCGTGCCTGTGTTCAGCGAGTCTCCCGAGCCAAGGTCACCATCCGTCCCACCGGTGAGGTGACCGGTCAAATCGGCCGTGGTTTTTTGATTCTGCTCGGTGTCGGGCGTGAGGATACCGAAAAAGAAGCGCGGCTCCTGATTCGAAAGATCGCCGGCTTGCGTGTTTTCGACGACAGCCAAGGGCGGATGAATCTGTCGCTGGCCGATTCCGGCGGGGAACTTCTGGTGGTCAGTCAGTTCACTCTCTACGCGCAATGCAAAAAGGGAAACCGGCCCAGTTTTACCGAAGCCGCCCCTCCCGAACGGGCCCAAGAACTCTACCGATTCTTCGTCGGTGAGCTTCAGGCCGCTTGCTCTGGAAAAGTGGAGGAAGGGCGATTCCAGGCCGAGATGGACGTCGCCTTGGTCAACGACGGTCCGGTCACCATCTGGCTCGATACCGACTATCTGTAAGAATCAAAAAGGCGGGGCGACGCTCTCCGGAGAGAAGTGCTGCCGATCCAGAACCGTTCCATACCCTGCGGAATCCGTGGTATCGATCTGGACGGCCGCCGCGGTTTGGGAGACGGTTGTTGATGCGGAAGCGCTCGCCGGGGAGCCGCTCGAAGATGTTGGCGCGGCGGTTTTTCTGGCGGTCATCCGGTCGGTGACCACATCGTTGAGCTGAGCGGCGAGTGTGGAAGCCGTCTGGCTGATGATCTCTTTCTTCGTCGAGTTGACCAGGTCACGCAGCGAGGAAGTGACTGATTGGCTGTCGTCCGGATCATTGTTAAGCGAGGAGCTTTCCGCCCGCGACGGGGATCGATCGTTCAAAATGGTTTCCATGCCGCTTGATTTTCCGGAGGCGCCGCTTCGGGAGGGGGAACCGCCTGAGTCGGCCGCGCCGGCGGCGGATTTAAACCAGCTGACCACCTTCTCGCCGAATTCGGACGTCCCTTCCGGCCAGGGCGACGTTGTCTGGGAATTCGCCGTCTGGGAGTTCTTCGCGGAGTTATTGTTTTGAGTTTTGCTCTTTAGGATCGACCAAATATCGCGCGAGTCGTCTTTGCTGCCCTGATTGTTGTCGTATCTTTTGGGGTTATCCCCTTTGGCGGGGGTATTCTTCTCGGTTTTGGCTCGGAATTCCTCTATCGCGTTTTGAACTTTATCATGCGTTTGATCTTCGGGAATATACCTTTGAATGAAGGCGATCGATTCGAGCAGAAAACGCCCGCTGGCCGAGTTTTCGACGCAGGCCTTCGTGGTATCACTCCCCATCACGGCGAAGAAAGTGACCACCATACAGATGAGCAGCCCCTTCACCAGCCCGAGAATCGCCCCCAACTGACGATTAAACCCCTTGATGATGGAGTTGATCATCTTGTTGAGGATTCCCCCGGCCAGGTGGATGACGACATTCACCAGGACGAAGATGATGATCAT
>CADBTE010000294.1 GCA_902797455.1 uncultured Planctomycetota bacterium
ACATAATCAAGCAGTTCCAGAAGCTGCTCCCCCGACCAGCGCTTCTGTTTGGGACACTGGGGAGAGACGGTCAAAAAAGGCCACATTTTCCCTCGTTCCGCCTTCTCGATGATCTTCGGCGGACCGGCCCTTTTCACAAGCTCGATATCGTCCCCGCGATCCCCCGCGCCGTGAAGGAAAAGCATCAGCGGGAAGCCCGCCTCGGTTTTTTCCGCGTCGTTCTTTGGGATATAGAGCAAAAAGGGAACCTGCTCTTTAGCGTCGGGATCAACGATTTTCCCGTCCTCGTCGGGAAACGCCTCGCGGGCGCTTAATTCCACCGTCAGCTTGGTCTGAACCCCGATCGGAACATCCTGCGCCCGGGCGCCGGCCAAGAACGCCGCCGCCCCAAGCATAAAAACCGCGCCCGCCAGGACAGTAAACAACGCTTTCATAGTTCATGTCTCCTTTGCTTTTTTGACCGCGGAGCGCCGCGCTTTTCCGGTTTTACTCCTCGTCTTCCTCGGCGACCTCGCGCGGGGAGAGAAGCCAGCCGATCCCGAAGGCGACAACGCCCGCCGCCAGCGCCCAGGGGAGCACCTCGGTGAAGAACTTCGGGTTCCTCACCAAAAAGTAGCGGGCGAAGGCCACCGCCATAAAGCCGAAGTTGAACGAGATCAGTGCCACCTTCTTTCGATTCTTTTGGGCCGCCTGGCTCATCGGCGGCTTCGGCTCTTTGGCTTTGCGCGATGGTTTCTGATCGTCCGGGGAGGCGGCCGCCTGAATCGCCGCCTTAGCGCCACGGTCCCCTTTGGGAGCCAGCCGCTGAACGGCGTCGCGCGGATAATACTTGGCGATGGCGGCATTGATCTGACTTGGCGTACAGATAGCGCAGCGCACCGGCAGATCGAACAGAAGCCGAAGCTCGTCCTCGACGTCGAGCGAAATCGGCTCGGGGGAGGCGAGGATCAGCTTTCCCATATCGGCCATCACCGGAACAAAGGAGTGCTGACGCGCGGTGTTCGGATCCATCTGGGGAGCGTAGTACTCATCGACCGGGACATCGTTCAGGTCGATGAACGGCAGACCGATCGACTCGGCGTAGGCGAGCATAATCTCTTCGGGCTTGGCGGCACGCTGCTGCAGAAGCGCCTGATGCAGATCGATCCCGACAGCGTCAGAAAACCCTTTGGCCTTTTTGATCTGTTCGGGGGTGACAACCTTATTCTGGAGGAGGATCGTCTCGAGCGTCCGGGGCCCCTCAATTTCTTTCCCCTTTCGGCCGAGCGCGAAGTCGTATTCTTCTTTGCGCTCGTGGTCGGTCAGGCAGAGCATCGCCTTGGCCAGCGTGTTGAGAAGCTTTTGCGATTCCTCGATGTAATCACCGGTGGCGAACTTTCGAATGTAGGCGTTCAGCTCGCGGTAATGCTTTCGGATCACCGCCGGATCGTCCTCGAACATCTTCAGTTTCAAGATCTGATAATAGTTCAGCGGCCGGTTCGTGGCGCTGATCTTGAGCCAGTCCCGATAGACGTCCAGCTTCTTTCCCTCACCATTTCCCCCACCGGCCGCCGGTGGTTTCTGCTGCGATGGCGCCATAAGTTTCCTCCGATATCTTGAGTATGGGCACGGTGCTGTCTTTTCACTTAACGCGGCGCGCGAAAAGGGCCGCCTAGGGAAAAATTGTACTCCCTCGCCAGGGGAAAAACAAGTTCCGCGCCTGTTAAGACATCTTGAAAATCAAAATTTCGCTCTTGACGGCCTGGAGGAAATTGTGGATAGTAAAACCACAAGACACAAACTACATTCCTTCGAAGAAAGGAGTCTTCGATGTCCAAGGTACTCTACAATTCCGCGTTAATCATCGTCAGTGTGCTGCTGTTGGTCGTTTTGGCGGCAGCCGGCTGCGGCGGCGGTGCCGATAATAACCAGACCGATACGAATGCCAATCCGGCGGAGGAAGCCGCCCCGGCCGACAGCGCGGTTCTCGACACCAAATCGCCCACCACGCCGGAAGGGATCACCGACCGCTTCTTCTCGGCGTTTTTCTCCGGTCGTGACCAAGAGGCGTGGGGACTCCTGACCGAGAAGGCGCAAAACGCCACGAAAGAAAATTTCGTCGCCCAGGCGAGCGACACCGTCGGCTGGGAGATCACCAAAAAGAGCGTGGAAGACGGTATGGCCTATGTCTTCGTCAACGTCTCGGACCTGACCGACACCGGCGACCGCGCCACCGAAGAGCTGATCTTCGCCCTTCGCAGCGACAACGGCCGCTGGGGTGTGGCCGGCTTCAGCGCCGGGACCCTCGCGGTGAACTTCGAGGAAACCGCGGTCGAGTCGTACAACGCGCAGAACGACCTTCCCGCCGTCGAGCCGGAGCGTGTCAGCCAGATGCCGGGCGCCGAAGA
>CADBTE010000295.1 GCA_902797455.1 uncultured Planctomycetota bacterium
AAACGAAGAGGAGGACGCCAAGACGGATAACTTCAACGTCTTAGGCGGTGTCCTCGCCGACGACTTCGGCTACTGTTTGGTGTAAAACACCGCGGCGTACTTTATCGCAAACACAAAAAAGCCCCGCATAACGCGGGGCTTTTTATTTGGCATCCTTTACCGTCCGACAATCCGATCACTCCAGCGGGTTAAAGACAAACCCGGTGATCAGCTTCGGATAGAAGTAGGTGCTCTTCGGGGGCATTCTCTCGCGGAGCATCGACAGCTCCTGGATATGGCCGACGGTCGCCGGCATCACCAGCGCGGCCATCGGGAACTCCTTCGGGTTGGCGCGCAGATCCTCGACCACCTCTTTCACCGTGTGGACATACTTCGGTTTTTCCGGCTTGCGCACGTCCAGAAGCGTCTCGATCACCAGGCGGTGCAGAATCGCCACCCCCAGCGCCTGCCATTCGGGGTGGTGGTCCGAGGCGATTTGGGCCATCTTCTCCCGGCCGGCGTCGGTGATCTGAATGAGCGACCAGCGGCCGTCACCGCCGGTATAAAGTGCCATCGTCCCCTGGTCGTTGAGCTGCTCGATCAGCGTCCACGCCTTCTCGGCCACGATGGCCCCGTCGCCGACGGTCGTCACGCGGAAACAGGCGCCGAGCTTCTCGATCAGCTGCGCCTGCGTCATGGCCGCCATCCCGCGGAAGAGGCGGTGCGTCGGCAGGACGATCAGCCCCGGGTCTTCCATCGCGACGCAGACCATCAGCACATAGTTGGCCGGGTGATCGGCCGTCAGCGCGCCGGTCTGGCGAATCTGCTTGCGGTAGTTGCAGGCGGTCTCGTAGCGGTGGTGGCCGTCGGCGATGAAGATCGGCTTGGGCCCCATCTTGGCGACGACCTGCGAGAGGACCGCCGGGTCGGTGACGACCCACATCCGGTGCGTCACGCCAAGATGATCGGTCGCCTCGATCGGCGTCTGACCGGCGATCGCGTTTTCGAGAATATTCTGAATCTCGTTCTCGCTGTCGGGATACAGGCCGAAGATCTGGCTGAAGTTCATCTTGCAGGCGGTCGTCAGCATCAGACGGTCCATCTTCGGACCGCTCATCGTCTCCTCATGGGGAAACACCATCCCCTCGCCGAACGGGACGGCCTCGCAGCGGCACATAAACCCCTTGCGGACGTAATCTTTGCCGGCGACATTGTAGATCTGGTGGTAGACGTAGATCGCCTCGGCGTTCTCGCGCTGAAGGACCCCCTCGTCTTTCCACTGTTTGAGCGTCTTGGCGCTGCGGGTATAGCGGTTGTCGCTTTCGTTGTCGGAGTCAAGAATCTTATTGAGAATCAATCGCACGACATTGTTCGGGTGCTTCGCGTAGAGCTCTTCCTGAAGCTCCGGCGAAATGACATCGTACGGCGGGGCGACGACATCCGACAGCGACCCGACCTGGGCGGGATTGTAACGGTACGCGGCGAGGGGCTGAATATTCATCGAAACATCCTTTCTGAAAACGCGCCGATGGCTGAAAGAATCTGGTATTTTGTTTAGTAGCGGTAATAATCCGGCTTAAACGGCCCTTCGGCCGGACAGCCGAGGTAGTCGGCCTGCTTTTGCGTTAGCCGCGTCAGCCGGGCGCCGACCGCGTCGAGGTGCAGGCGGGCGACTTCCTCGTCGAGGGTCTTCGGGAGCATATGAACCCCGAGGGGGTATTTTTCGCTTTCGGTCCACAGGGCGATTTGCGCCAGCACCTGGTTGGTGAACGAGTTCGACATAACGAACGACGGATGCCCCGTCGCGCAGCCGAGATTGACCAGCCGCCCCTGAGCCAGCAGAATAATCGAGTGCCCGTCGGGGAAGGTGTAGCGGTCGACCAGCGGTTTGATCTCTTCTTTTTTGATCCCCGGATACGCCTCCAGATCGGCGACGTTGATCTCACAGTCGAAGTGGCCGATATTGCAGACGATCGCGTCGTTCGGCATTTTGGCCATATGATCGATGGTGACAATATCGCAGCAGCCGGTCGCCGTCACGAAGATATTTCCGCGGCCGGCGGCGTCGTCCATCGTCGTCACCTC
Source organism: uncultured Planctomycetota bacterium (assembly GCA_902797455.1). GTDB lineage: Bacteria > Planctomycetota > Planctomycetia > Pirellulales > Thermoguttaceae > RUG695. Next base: position 2,065 of record CADBTE010000295.1, read on the forward strand.
GAACCCCTCCATCGCCGCCTGCAGGGCGCAGATCGGGTCGATCTCGGTCACCAGCACGCGCGCGCCGTAGCTGCGCATCGAATGAGCGCACCCCTTCCCGACCTCGCCGTAGCCGTTGACGACGACTACCTTTCCGGCGATCATTACGTCGGTCGCGCGCTTAATGCCGTCGGCCAGCGACTCGCGGCAGCCGTAGAGGTTATCGAACTTGCTCTTGGTCACCGAGTCGTTCACGTTGATCGCGGGGACCTTCAGCTCGCCGCGCTCGAACATCTGATAGAGCCGGTGCACGCCGGTGGTCGTTTCCTCGGAAAGACCGCGGATGCCGCCCAGCAGGTGGGCGAACTTGGGAGAGTGAACCGCCAGCGTCAAATCGCCCCCGTCGTCGACGATCATATTCAGCGGCTGGCCGTCGGGAAAGATCAGCGTCTGCTCAATGCACCAGTCGTACTCCGCGTCGGTCTCCCCCTTCCAGGCGAAAACCGGAACCCCGCGTTTGGCGATCGCCGCGGCGGCATGGTCTTGAGTCGAGAATTTATTGCAGCTGCTCCAAGTCACCTCGGCGCCGAGTTCCAGCAGCGTCTCGATCAGCACGGCGGTCTGGATCGTCATGTGGAGGCAGCCGGCGATCCGCGCGCCGCGCAGCGGCTTTTCGGCGCCGTATTTCCTGCGCAGCGCCATGAGCCCCGGCATTTCGTTTTCGGCCAGGGCGATCTCTTTGCGGCCCCAATCGGCCAGAGAAAGATCCGCGACTTTAAAGGGAAGACGTTCCTCGCTGCTCACCAATCGCTCCTTACAGACATCTGTTCACTTACCGTCATTCGCGCCGCGGGCCGGCGCTGTCTCCGTCTTAATTTATTCTAACACCGAGGGCGTTTTGGGGAATAGCGGTTTGCCCTTCTAGGCCCGCTCGATGGGGAAGGGAAGGACCTGTTCGATCGCGCTTTTGCCGAAGCGGACCATCGCCGCGCGCTCCATCCCCAGGGCGCACCCCGACGAGGCGGGAAGACCGGATCGCATCGCCGCCAGCAGGCGGCTTTCGGTGGGGAGCGCCGGTTTTTTCAGCCGACGGCGTTTTTCGGCGATGCGCTCGAAGCGGCGGCTCAGATCCTCGGCGTCGGTTAATTCATGGTAGCCGTTGGCCAGCTCCAGCGAATCGGCGAACAGTTCGAACCGCTGCGCCACCGAATAGCTTCCCTCCGGCCCGGTCACCGTCCGGGTCCGCGCCAGCTGCGGCTCGTACGCCGGGTAGTCATAGACGATCACCGGCCGCCGCGCCCCCAGGCCGGGCTGAATCTTCTCGGCAAAGATCAGATCGATCCAGTCGTCGGCCGACGCGGCGTCTGCCCGAGTAAAACTCTCGGGGTAGACGATCCCAAGCGAATCGCAGCGGCTTCGAAGTTCCTCCGCCGCGGCCAGGTGGGGGTTGATCCCGGCGGCGCGGACAAACAGCTCGGCGAACGAAACGCGCGCCGGCCGCCCTCGATCGAGGAGCGCTTCGGCCAGATCGGCCAGAAGGTTCA
>CADBTE010000296.1 GCA_902797455.1 uncultured Planctomycetota bacterium
CGGATCGAGACCCCGTCGAGATGGACGTTCTCGCAGCGCTGGACCGTGACCGCCTTGGCCGGGGCGTAGTGGATCGAGACGTTCTCCATCGTCAGGTTCACGCACCGATGCAGGAAGATCCCCGTTTCGCGGTAGGTGTTCGGGCGAAGGACAAACATCGTTCCGGGAACCAGCCGGGGGTCTTTCCAGTTCGGGGCGCGGAAGGTTCCGTCCCCCAGATCGACGGTCCCCTCGAACACCGCGGGCGGGTCGGCGACGTTGTGCAGAACGTGCTTGGTCGCCGGCTCGAACGCCATGCCGTAGTCGGGGGTCGCGGAAAAGTGGTCCGACTCAAAGACGGGCAGGCCGTTTTCCAACCGAAGGGAGACCCACGGCATCGGGCGGAAGGTGATTCCGCCGTCGTCGTTGGCGGTGATCTCGATCTGGTACAGCGGCGGGCGGGGCGCGTCGACGCGGAAGTTCCTGATCGTGAGATTTTCGCAGTCCTCCACCACCAGGGTCGTCATCAGGCCGTACCCGAGCAGCTCGGAATCGTGAAAGTCGATGACCGCGTTGTTAAGGTTCCGCACGGCCAGGGCCACCGTCTTCGGGTTGGTCAGCAGCGAGTTGGAGTAATAGTTGGTTTCCTGCCGGCACTTTTCACTGTCGAAGTGATAGATCCCCTTCGGGATATCGATGACGGCGGGGTTTTCCGCCGTGCCGCTTTTTTCCGGGGCGGTCAGTTCGTCCCAGCCGGGGATGCCGTGATCGGCCGGGATGGTCTCGGCCCGAGGGGCGGCCGGGGAAGAAAAAACGCACAGCGCGAGGAACGCCGCCGATAAGATCGTTGTCGTGATAGGTTTCATCTTTTGCTCCTAAGTGAGAACCGCGGTTTTTTCCCGTTCCCTTCATTATAGCCGGCGGGAACTTGAAAAACAGCTTTCCCGCCGGGGGCCCCGGGCGAAAAAAAACGAAAGCAGCGGGCTTTTGGACAAGGCCGGCGGAATCGGTTACAATGACCGTTGGTGTTCGGGAGTGGGGAACGGTTTGCGCGGCCGGCGTGCGCGGAAAATCGGTTTGTTCATTTTAACCCTGTGTGACAGGATTCGCAGCGAATGAAGAGTTGGCGTTATTGGTTGGTTCTCCCCGTGATGGTGATTGGCGCGGTTCCCCTTGTTTGGGGGTTGGAACCGACAAAGGAGGAATTAGGCGCTCGCGCGCAATGGGCGGCGGCGAAATTTGATTTAAGCGCCCCGGCGGCCGAACCCGCCGCGGACGCGATCGTGGTGGTGAGCAATCACGACCCGGTCCAGAAGGACAGCCGAAACGGCCGGCCGATGAAAATCGGCGAAACCGACTATACCAGCGGGCTGTACTGCCACGCGCCGAGCCGGCTGGAGGTGAAGCTCGCCAAACCGGCGGAAAAATTCTCGGCGGTGATCGGCGTCGATCATAACGGCGATACCTCCGGCGGGAGGGGGAGCGTTGAGTTTCAGGTGAAAGTTCATGACAACGTCCTGTTTGCCTCCGACGTGATGCGCGGCGGCGGGGAGCCGGTCCCGATCGAGGTTCCCCTTCGCGGCGCGAATCGGTTCACGCTGATGGTCAGCGACACCGGCGACGGCATCGCGTGCGACCAGGCCGACTGGGCCGACGCTTATATCACCTATACCGACGGAACCCGCGCGGCGCTGTCGTCGATTCCGATCGCCGAGGATGGGGGCGACCGGACCAACGAACCGGCCTATCCGTTCGAGTTTACCTACGGCGGCCGCCCCTCGCGCGATTTTCTGGCCGATTGGAAACTCACCGCCGAAACGCGGACCGAGGGGGAAAAACGGTTCCGGACCCTGACGTTCGACGAACCGCGCGGAGCCCTTCAGGTTCGCTGCGAGGCGATCGAGTATCTCGATTTCCCGACGGTGGAATGGAAGCTCTTCTTTAAGAATACCGGTTCGGGCCGGACGAAAAAAATCGAGAATATCCTGCCGCTGTCCACGACGTTTTCGCGCGAGGCGTTTGTGCCGGGCGCCGTTTCGATGTGGGATCAGAATTTCGGCGAGGTTCTCCGGAACAACCGCCGGCATGAGTTCCTGCTGCATCATTTCGTCGGCGCGCCGTCGAGGATCGACGACTACCTGCCGCTGGAATCCGAGCTGGGGCCGGGCGGCTCGAAACAGTTCCTCTCCGGGGGGCGGCCGCTGAGCGGCGATATGCC
>CADBTE010000297.1 GCA_902797455.1 uncultured Planctomycetota bacterium
AACACCGGTACGGATAACACCGGTACGGATAACACCGGTACCATCAGCACCGACAACAACACCGGTGAAAGCGAAGAGGTGGTCATTACCTACAACCCCTTCACCGCCATCCCCGAGTACTATCCCGAGACGGTGCGGATCGCCGGTTTCGCCGGGGTCTATGTCCAGGACGGCTCCATCGGCGCGGAGTTCCGCGTCGATGAACTGGCGACCGACCTCAATGGGGAATACCTCTACGATTCGAACGGCCGTTACATCGGCGGAAGCGAACTTGATGACCAGAAGGGGGGCGCGGTCGCGCTCAACGGGACCGGTGATATGGTCTTTGTCTGGACCGATACCAACAACCGTACGACGGTCGAGGGTTGGAAATACGACGAAGACGCGGACCAGTGGGTCTGGGAAGGGCACGACGCGCGTGTCGTGTACCGAACGGTCACGCTGGCCGACGACGACGTTCCTCCCTATGTGACCTCGGTCAACGCCGCCTACCGTCATCAGGACAGTGAGGACGATGATCCCTACTCCAATGTCTCGCTGATGGGAAGCACCAAAACCTTCGGGAACAATAATGGGCCGAAGGCGCTGGTTTACACGTTCAACGAGCTGATGTTCTCCTCGAAGTTCATCCAGGACATCTACAACGACATCGAAGCCGGTCTGGGGAAAGATTCCACCCATATCGTTACCCTCTACGATTCGGCGGGGAACTCGAAGGGTGAGTCTAACGTGAGGCAGAGTGTCGTCAACAACTCGAACTGGACCCTGCTCAAAGACGGCGCCCCCGACGGTTCGATCCAGCGGATCTACTACGGCCTGAACGCCGGCAGCGGCGGCCAGGAGGGTGGTTACCCCGAGTACAACGAGAATGTCACGAACCAGTACGAGCTGGTGATCGAGTTCAAAGAGCCGCTCCCCAAGGGGTATTACAAACTGACGCTGGCCGATTCGGTGACCGACCTGGCGAACAACAAACTCGACGGGAACTACGACGGCTACGCCGGCGCCTCGTTCTCGATCGACTTTAAAGTCATCGCCGGTGATGGCCAGGATGAGCCCGGCGGCGGTGGCGGCGGTGGCGGCGGCCAAACCTCCGATCCCGATCCGGACTCTCTCTTGGCCTATCTGTCGACCAATCCGCGGGTTGTCACCTTCGGCGACGGTTCGTTTATCGTTGTGGCGGAGGGGTTAGAGCCCCTGGCGCAGCAGACCGATCAGCAGGGTTCCACGACAACCGGTGACGACAACAACAACGGCAACAACAACGACGATGACGACGATGATGACGAGCCGGTTGAATACGATATTGTCTTCCGTCGGTTCACCTCTTCGTCGGCCGGGGTTGCCGCCGAGACGATCAAAACGGCGAATACCTACACGGTCGGCAGCCAGATTGACCCGTCGGTCGACGGTCTGGACGGCGACTGCTACGGTGTTGTCTGGAGCGGTGAGGGCAGCTACGGTGACGCGATCTACGCCCGCTTCTATCAGGAAGGGTGCACGACGACCACCGAGATCTTGATGAACGACATCTTCCTGACCACCGCCGACAACAACGTCTACGTCGACAAACCCGAGATCACCTATATCGACGAGAAGGGACAGTACCTGGTTACCTGGCGTCAGCGGGCCGGTTACGACAACATGATCCTCGGACGCGTCGTCCAGGTGACGGTCACGGAGAACTCGACCTGCGAGGTGAGGAATGTCGGTGAGCAGTTCGTCATCGCGCGGACCAATTCGGTAGTCGACGCCTACGAGTCGTACAGCATCGACTACAATGAGGCCGCGGGGCGCTTCGCCATCACCTGGTCGGAGAGTCTGGCGAGCGGTTCGCCCAACGTCTTCTACCGGACGTTCACCTACGGCGATATGATCAGCGGCGGCCAAAACGCCGCGTACGACGACTTTACCATCTCCAACGGGAGCAAAGTCAGGGCGGCTGTTCTGCGCGGCTACAGTACCGTGAAGACACAGGTCAACCAGACGCTGTCCGAAAGACAGTACTCGCCCGATGTCTCGATCAATGACAACGGTGAAGTCTTTGTCACCTGGGTCAGTACACAGAACTTCCTCCAGTCGGGCCGCGATATCTATCTGCGTGTGTTCAGCGCCGACGGAACCGCGGTGACGGGGGAAAAGCGTGTCAACACCGAGACGAACAACTCGCCTCTGGCGACGAATCAGTACGAGCCCTCGATCTCTGCCGGTGTGGGCGGTTACGTCATCACCTGGACGAGCATGAACTCGGAAGGACGCAACTGGGATCTCGACGCCCGCGTCAATCTGCGCGACCTTGGTGTGATGGGATGCGCCTACACGCTCAATCGCGACGCTTCCGGTACCATCACCGGCAGCCAGATGCTCACCTACAGCGCCGACGGAACGTGGTCCGGCGCCACGACGACCGACTCGAACAAAGCGATCTTCGTGGTCAACGACATGACCAACGGCGATCAGTCCAATTCCGACTGCTCCGTCGCCGGGTGGATTGACAAGGGAGGTGTCTCGGTTCCGAAGCTGGTTGTGGTCTGGGACGGTGTGCTTCGTACTTACACCGAAGTCAATTCGTCGACAACCACCGACAACAACAATAATAACAATAACAATAACAACGGGAACACCGGGACCGCTGCCGGCGATAACAACAATAACAACAACAATAATAACCAGAATGTCAACGCCGACGGATATACCTGGACCGACGACAACACCGTCTTCTACAAGTGGTATATGCTCTCCAGCGGTGATCAGCCCTCGTCGAAGTGCGGCGACGGTTACGACAGTCCCGCCTTCTACGTCTACGTCGATCCGATGGCGATGCAGCAGACGACCAGTTCGACGGTGACGGTTACCAGTGAAGAGATGCCCGGTATCCCGAACGTCATCATCGCCGCGGCCAATGCCGCCGCGCAGGTTTCGAGCGAGCCGACCGATACCCTGGTGATTGCCGGGACCGCCGGCAACGACACCCTCGAGTTGATCGTCTCGGAGGATGGAGCCAGCTGGACGGCGGTTCTCAACGGCAGGACGGTCGCTTCCTCCGCCTCAGGATTCGAGCGGGTCGTGATGGTCGACGGTTACGGCTGCGACACCTTCATCTACAGCGGCGGCTCGGCCAGCTCGGTGGTGGTGACCGCCGAAAGCGGTCTGGTTCAGGTCAATACCGCGCGTCTGGAGTTCCTCGCCGCGGGGATGAGCGATATCCGGCTCAACGCCGCCGCCGCGAAGGACACCCTGACGGTCTACACCTCGAAGGGGAATGACCGCGTGACGATGGGGATCGGCGATCTGACGCTGACTTCCACCGGCAAGGTGAGTGTTACCGCCAGCGGCTTCGAAGAGATCATGGCGTACAGCTCCGCCGGAAACGACCATGTCGTGCTTCTGGACAGCAGCAGGGACGATCGCCTGAAGGTTTCCGCCCGCAAGGCGGTTCTGACCGGAGGCGGCTGGTCGAACAGCGCGGTCGGTTTCGCCAGTGTCGAAGTCAACGCGGTCAACGGCGGTCACAATACCGCTCAGTTCACCGATCTGAACTCGCTGTCCGCTTCGTCGCGCTTCGTCCTGGCCCAAACCGGTCAGATGCTGGCGACGGCTATCGGATTCGAGACGGTCGACGCGTCGGGTACCGGGACGGCTGCGCTCTTCGGGACCTCGGGCAGCGACCGCTACACCAGCGATAAGTCCGGCGGGCGTCTGAATCTCGCTGACGGTCATCAGATCAACATCAGCGGTTTCGCGTCGGTGACGGTCGACGGAAACGGCGGAAACGATACCGCCGAGCTGCTTTACGGCGCCGGTCATAACCTCTTCAGCGCTCACCAGTACTCCGCGAGTCTGGCCAACCGGGCCGGATCACAGACCGTCAATAACTTCTCGCACGTCAAAGCGGCGGCCGACCAGAACGTCCACGCCGCGGTGCTTGACGCGGTCTTCTATGACACCTACGGCGACGATACCCTTATCGCCGATGCCGATAGAGTCTCGATGCTCGTTGACGGCCATGAGCTGTACGAGGTGCTGGCGTGCAACCAGGTGGCGACCGCCCGCGAGGCCAACGGCGGTGTCGATCGAGTCATCGACCGCGCCGTGGAGTCGGTCATCGACGCCACCGGCTGGGATCTCTAAAGGCCGACGATAAACCGGCTTTCCCGCCGGGGCCTCTTTACGAGGGCCCGGCGGGATGAAAGGAACCGCGATTCCGAGAGGAACGCGGTTCCTTTTGTTTTTCCGCCGCGCGGCGCGCTTCTTCCCACACGCCATGGGATTTGTTATAATGGGAAATCGGATGTGTATGGGTACGTTTTCTTCCCCCTGTAGACCGCGCTCGAGTGGCAGGCCGGCGCGACGGAGAAAATTCTATGATTCGACGTTTTCGTCTGTTCCCCTACCTTCTGACCGTGATTCTTCTGTGCTCGGTCGCCGTCTTCGGGTCGATCATCCTCTACGACTTCACCTTCTGCCGCGATATGCTTATTCGTTCGCAGGAAGACAAATATACCACGCTTCTGAGTATCTCGGCCGATCAGATCTCCTACCAGCTTCAGATCGTCGAAGAGGCGGTTGGCGAAAACCTTGATTTCTTTGTTGTGGCCGCTCCTCCCGACGATCAGGCCGCAATCAAACGAATGGAATTGATTCTTAAATCATTGCCCCACCTCTTCGGGATGGAACTTCTTTTGACCGACGCGGGAAAAGACCGTTATGACCTGCACGATTTCGACGCGGTCTATGTCTGGCGTCAAGGAGAGAGTTTTCTGTCGAAGGTCAAGAAGAATATCGACGAAGAACGTCAGACCGATTGGTTTCGTCAGTTGATGCAGACCAAAAAGCCCGTCTGGTGCGAGCCGTACTTTGATCCGGTTCCCAAAACCGATATGCTTACCTTCGCCCTTCCGCTTCTGGACGACGACGGAACGGTCCTTGCCGCTTTTACCGGCGATATCTCGTTTGATTGGATCAACAACTCCCTCAGTTCCCTTCCCCTGGGGAACTACGGAGAGACGGTTCTGTTCTCCAAAGACAACAAATTTCTCGAGTGTCCCAATCCCGACATCGAGATGAAAGAGTCGCTCTATTCCCTGGTTCAAAAGTGCGACAACGATGTGGTTCGCCGGGGGTACCTGGCGCTGATCGAGGAGCTGCGGCGGCAAGAGGGATTCTATCGCTTTCGGCGGGCCAGCGGCCAATACGCTCGTTTGTATCACCATCAGGTGGAGCGAACCGGCTGGTCGATCGGCTGTGTTATCCCCGAGCGGGAGGTCTTCGAGATCGTCCTGAAGATGATTCGGGGGGAAACTTGGATTTCCCTGGCCGGGCTGATTCTCACTACCCTGTTCGCCTGGATGATCGCCCGTTCGGTCGCTCGGCCGATTCGCGTTTTGAGCGCCGCCGCCGACAAGCTGGCGGAAGGGGTTTTTGAGACGCCGCTGCCGCCGTCGGCCGGGCACAGCGAAATCGCCCAGCTCTCGTACGCGTTCGGGAAGATGCGGACCGACCTGAATGAGCATATTAAACAAAAAGAGATGACCGCCCGCACCCAGGCGCGCATCAACGCCGAACTGCGGCTGGCGCATTCCATTCAGCTGAATATGGTCTCGACCGACTTCGAGCCGCTGAAGGCCCGCGGCATTGATATCTATGCCGTGATGCGGCCGGCGCTCGATGTGGGAGGGGACCTCTACGACTTCGAGATGCTCGACAAGGAGCACTTCTATTTTTGCGTCGGCGATGTCTCGGGGAAGGGGATTCCCGCCTCCTTATTTATGGTGATGGGGAAGACTCTCCTCAATTCGACCATGAAAGCGCTGCGCGATCCGGCGAAGGTGCTCGAACAGGTCAGCGCCGAGCTGCTGCGCGGCAGCAAAGACGGGCTGTTTATTACCGCCCTGTGCGGGATCCTCAACGTCAAAACGGGCGAGGTTCTCTACGCTAACGCGGGACATACCCCGCCGATCGCGCTGGCCCCCGGAGGCGACGCTCATTGGGTCGAGCTGCTGCCGGGTTTCCCCCTGGCGATGATGGAAGACGCTGCCTACGAAAACCAGACCGGCACGATGGCGGCGGGGGAACAGTGGCTGCTGTACTCTGACGGCGCCACCGACGCGGAAAACGCCGCCGGCGAGGGGTTTGGCTCAAAACGGCTGCTGCGATGCGCTGCCGATTCTGCCGCCGACAGCTGCGCCTCGACGGTCAACGGGGTCGATCAGGCGATCGCCCTGTTTGCTCAAGGGGCGGAAAAACAGACCGACGATATCACGCTGCTGGCGGTGTGCCGCATCAAACAAGACAAATAACGGTGAGAACGTTCATCAACACGAGGAGTTTCCATGAGACAGTCACCAAGCAAGCCGGACCTTTTTATCGCGTTTATCGCGGCGCTGTTCGTGACGGCGGCGCAGGCCCGCGCGGCGCTCGGCGATGAGCCGCTGGTCATCGCCGAAGGTGGAAAGACCGACTACGTGATCACGCTCCCCGAGGAGCCGACCGAGGTTCAAACGACCGCCGCCGGCGAGCTGGCCTGTTTCTTAAATCAGATCACCGGGGCGACTTTTCCTATTAAAAGCGAAACCGAAGTACCGGCCTGCCCCGAGGCGAAGCTGCTGGTGATCGGCCCGTCGAAGAACTCCGCGGCGCTGCTGGCCGACCTGAACCTCGCCGATACCGATCCGGCCTACGATCAGGTAATGATCCAGCGTGTCGGCTCCTCGGTCGTCCTCACCGGCCACCCGGTGCGCGGAATGCTCTACGCGGTCTATACCTTCTTGGAGAACGATTTCGGCTGCCGCTGGTGGACCAGCAGCGAATCGACGATTCCCGCCAACGCTTCCCCCGTGATCGATGTCACCCCGGTCGATTACGCCCCGAAGCTCATCCTGCGCGAATCGTTCTACACCGATTTTATTCAGGGGAACGACCAAAGCGGTGTCTTCGCGGTCCGAATGAAGTGCAACGGCAACAGCTGCCATATCCCGCCTCAGTACGGTTCGCACCACTCCTATCTTTATTTCGTTCACTCGTTCTACCCGATCATTCCGCCGGAGAAGTATTTCCACGATCATCCCGACTGGTTCCCCGAAATCGGCGGCGTTCGGAAGGTGGGGCGCAATGTCTCCTGGACCGGGTCCAATAAACAGTACGACGATTTTGTCGCTACCCTCCAGCCCGGACAGCTTCACGAAGAAGGGACCCAGTTGTGCCTGACCAACGACGAGCTTTTCGAGGAGATGCTCAAGCGGGTCTTGGCCGACATCGAGGCGAACCCGAACGTGACGATTGTCTCGATCAGTCAGAACGACTGGCGCGGCTATTGCGAGTGTGAGAAATGCCGGGCGGTCGACGAAGAAGAAGGTTCCCACTGCGGTACGCTCCTTCGGTTCGTCAACCGAATGGCCGATGAGATCAAGAAGGTTCGTCCCGATCTGTATGTCGATACCTTGGCGTATATGTACACGCGCAAACCGCCGAAGATCACCCGCGCGCGCGATAACGTGATTATTCGGCTGTGCTCGATCGAGTGCTCGTTCGTTCAGCCGCTGGGGTCCGGCGAGCAGAATAAGGCGTTCCACGACGATATGGTCGGCTGGAGCGAAAAAGCGTCGAATATCTTCGTCTGGGACTACGCCACCGACTTTAAGCTCTATCTGCTCCCGTTCCCGAACTATCGGGTTGTGAAGGATAATATTAAGTTTTACGTCGACCACAACGTCCGCGGCCTCTTCGAGCAGGGGGACTACCACGAACCGACCGGCGATTTCGTTCAGATGCGCGGCTGGGTGGTCGCCAAGCTCCTGTGGAACCCCGAGGCGGATCAGCGCGCGCTGATGGAGGAGTTCATCGCCGGCTACTACGCCCCGCAGCTGGTCCCGGTCTATATGGCGTATTTCGATACCCTCTCGGACGCCTGCGAGCAGTCGGGGATTCACCTGGGGATCTTCCGGTCGACCGCGCACGATTGGCTGAATTACGACGCCGTTTGCAAGGCGACCGCCCTGCAGAATCAGGCCCTCGATATCGCCAGGAAGCTCGCCGCCGACGATCCCGAGCGTTACGGCGGCCTGCCGCGCAAGGTGCTGCGCGAGCGGATTCCTCTGGATCTGGTCTGGGCGATGGACTGGAACGAGTATCATCAGGAGGCCGTCGATTCGGGGAAAGATTTCCCCGGCCCGAAAGATCCTCTAGCCGCCGCCCAGGAGCTGTTCGAACGCTGCTCTGAGCATGGGATCGTCAAGCATGAAGAGTGGGCCAGCCCGGAGGACTACGAGGCGTTTAAACAGAGCATCTTCGATAAATATCGCTGATGACGGAAAAGACCGCCGGCCAAAGGGGCAAGGCGATCTTTAGAAACGATCTGGATTTGTGTAAAATATAAGGGGTGTTTGTTCGAGAGGGGCCTAAGTTTTTCCCGCGGCGGCCCCCCCTCAATGTTGGGGAGAAGAAATCTATGGTTCAGCGATTTCGTCTGTTTTCTTACCTCCAGGCCGCGATTCTTCTCGGTTCCGGATTGGTCTTCGGGGCGATTCTGTTCTACGACTTCTCCTTCTGCCGCAACATCCTTGACCGAGCGCAGGCAGAGAAATACACCACCTTGCTCCAGACCTCGGCCGAAGAGATGACGCTTCAATTGCGCCATGTCGAAGCCGCGGTTTACCAGAATTTTTATTTCTATACTCTCTCGCCCCAGATACCGAACACCGAAGAGATTGTCCGCCAAATAGAGATTGCCCTGCGCGCCTCGCCCAACATTTTCGGGATGGAGATTATTCTCTCTAAAGAGGGACAGCAGCGCCGCGGAGACGAATTTCGCGCCGCTTACGGCTGGCGCGAGGACGACCATATCGAGCTGACTCTGGATCGCGACGTCGAGGAAGATTACCAAACCGACTGGTATCGCCGTCCGACCGAGGATGTCAAAGGCGCCGTTTGGAGTGAACCGTATTTCGATCCGGTTCCCCAGACGTATATGATGACCTACTCTCTCCCGCTGATCGATGAGGACGGGACAGTCTTGGGGGTCTTTACCGCGGATATCTCCCTGCAGTGGCTGGAGCGGTCTTTAGTCTCCCTCCCGCTGGGACGTTACGGCGAGCCGGTTCTTCTCTCGGAGAAAGGGATGTTTGTCGACTGCTCGCGTGAAGAGTGGCGGATGAAAGAGTCGCTCGCTTCCCTGGCCGAATCACACACGGGGGATGATCGTCAGTTATTCATCGATCTGATGGACGAGATGAAGAAGCCCCAGGGAGTCTTTAAGTTCCGGCGCGTGGCCTCGGGGGAAAAGGCCCATCTGTATCACCGGCTCATCGGGCGGACAAAATGGACCATCGGCTGCGTGATACCCGAGCGCGAGGTGATGGAGACCACCATTAATATGGTTCGCGGCGAGATGTGTATCGCTCTGGTCGGGGTATTGCTGATGATCCTCTTCGCCTGGCTGATCGCCCGTTCGGTCGCACGGCCGATCCGTTCGCTCAGCAGCGCCGCGGGGATGCTGGCCGAAGGGAGTTTCGAGGCGCCGCTTCCCTCGACCGAAGGGCGCAGCGAGATCTCGCAGCTATCCAGAGCGTTCGATAAAATGCGAACCGATCTGAAGGAACATATCAGGCAGAAAGAAGAGGCCGCCCGTGTTCAGGCGCGCATCGGCGCGGAGCTGCGTCTGGCTCATTCCATTCAGCTGAATATGGTCTCACGCGAGTTCGAGCCGCCGAGAGAATTCGGGGTTGATGTCTGTGCCGTGATGGAGCCAGCGCTCGACGTGGGAGGGGATTTGTACGACTTCGAGATGCTCGACGACAAAAACTTCTATTTCTGCATCGGCGATGTTTCGGGGAAGGGGGTGCCCGCCTCGCTGTTTATGGCGATGGGGAAGACCCTCCTCAAATCGACGATGAAGGCGCTGCGCGATCCGGCGAAGGTGCTCGAACAGGTCAATTCCGAGCTGATGCGCGGTAATAAAGAGGGTCTGTTTATCACCGCGCTTTGCGGAATCCTCAACGTTAAGACCGGCGAGGTTGTCTACGCCAACGCGGGGCATACCCCGCCGATTGCCCTGAAAGCGGGGGGGAAGTGCCAATTCGTCGATATCCTCCCGAGTTTCCCGCTGGCGATGATGGAGGGGACCGAATACGAGAATCAGACCGCGCGTCAGGAAACCGGGGAGATCTATATTCTGTATTCCGACGGCGCTACCGACGCCGAGAACCTCGGCGGCGAGAATTTTGGCTCCGAGCGGCTCTTGTCGGCGGCGGGAAACGCGTATTCTACCAGTACCGCCCAAACGATTGAATCGATCACCGGCGCGATTCACGCTTTTGCCAAGGGGACCGAAAAACAGTCCGACGATATCACGCTTCTGGCCATTTCCCTCAGGTCGGGCGTTCCGCCCAAAGATGCGTGTTGAGAACAGAACCGATTTCCTGTAAAATACAGCTTGCCGTCGCAGAAGAAGCGGCAAGTGTTGAAAGAGGGGCGTTTTGGGCTTAAAGAAAAAAGCCCGTCTCCCGTCATTACTGTCAATGGAGGTTTTTACTATGACGAAACGTCTTGAAACGCTGGGTGTTCTTTTTTGTTTGGCCGCCCTGCTGACGATGGGGTGCGCGAAGCAGGAAGAAACTTCGACCGCCGCCAAACAAGATTCCGGCTGCCCATACTGCAACGCGTGCAATGGTCACCGTCACAACGATGTCGCCGAGATCTATAAAAACGCCCGTCCTTCCCTTTTCCTCAACTTGGGTGACGACTACTACAATCCCGACGGGATGGCGGTCGACGCCGAGCGCGGCGTTCTGTGGCTGAATGTCCCGAACTTCAGCAAGTGGGACGACAACAAGGTCAAGGCGAACTCGCATCAGGGCGGGTACCTCCTTTCGATCACCAAAGACGGCACCGTCACCAAGAAGCTCGAGTACCCGATCTTCGAGAAGACCGGCCAGACCGGTCCGATGGGGCTGGAATTCGGTCCCGACGGAAACCTCTATGCCTGCGATAACCAGGCGTTTTATGACGACACCGGCGTTTCGCGCATTCTGCGTGTCGTGATGCAGGACGGCGAGCCGACCGGCGAGGTTCAGACGGTCGTCGAAGGTGCCGCTCTGGCGAACGGGATCCGCTGGACAAAGAACCTCCAGAAGAACTATATGTTCTACACCGATTCGATCCTTCCGTTCGACCAGACCGACGAGGTGATCGGCGCCGGCGGGGTCTTCGGGTTCACCGCCGACGAGGTCTTTGCCGCCGGCAAAGACGGCAATCCCCCGATTACCGTGACCGCCTCGAAGGACGATCCGCACTGCGTCGCCTATCAAGAGGTCTACAAGGTTGGCCGCGGCGACAGCACCGGCTGCGACGGCATCACGGTTGACAACGACGGAAACGTCTGGTTCGGCAACTTCGGGAACGGGACCATCTACGCGCTGCGTCCCGACGAGAACGGCGAGTACAAAAAAGAAAACGTCGAGTGCGTCTTCGACTCCCGCGTTCAGCCGCCGGCGCAGAGCGGTCCCTACAAGGGGCTGAAGCTGGAGTGCTGCGACGGTATCTTCTTCGACGCCGGAACCGGCCTGATCTTCCTCGACGATTCGGTGAACAACGCCGTTTGGGCGTTCGCCCCGGTCGCCAAGGGAGAGAAAGTCACTCCGAAGACCATTTGGAAGAATGGAGACACCGACGGTCTGGACGGCCAGCTCGATCAGCCGGCCGAGGCGATTGTTTTCGACGGCAAGCTGATCGTCGTCGCCTTCGATATGCCGTGGCCCGGTATGGTCAACTCGGCCACCGAGGGGCCCGGGACGATCTCGGCGATCAATATGGACGCGATTCTCCCGATCTGGAACGCTCCGGCCGAGGAGGCCGACAGCTGTGACGCCGGCGAAAAATGTTCGGTCGAAAAGGCCGCCGGTGCCGTGGAGGAAAAAGCCGCCGAGGTTAAGGAAGCCGTAGAGGAAGCCGTCGAAAACGCTGCGCAGAAGGCCGGAGAGGTCGCCGAGGAGGTGAAGGAGAAGGCCGCCGACGCCGCTGACGCGGTGGAGGAAAAAGCCGCCGAAGTTAAAGAAGCCGTGGAACAGGCCGCTGAAAACGTCTCGGAAAAGGCCGAAGAGGTTGTTGCAGCGGTGAAGGAGAAAGCCGCCGACGCCGCTGACGCGGTGGAGGAAAAAGCCGCCGAGGTCAAGGACGCTGTGAAAGATGCCGCTGAAAACGTCTCGGAAAAAGCCGAAGAGGTTGTTGCAGCGGTGAAGGAGAAAGCCACCGACACCGCTGACGCGGTGGAGGAAAAAGCCGCCGATACCGCCGAGGCGGCGGGCGAGAAGTACCGTCCATTCATCTACTGCGATCTTCCCGACGACTTCTACGGCCCCGACGCGCAGTGCTATGTCGAGGCGACGAAGACCCTTTATCTCTCGGTCCCCAACTTCCTCAACGCGGGAGATTCATCCCTTCCCGAAACGACCTCCTACCTGCTGAAGATCAACCCCGACGGCACCGCCGAGAAACTCTTCGAGTTCCCGATTTATCCCGGCGAGGTGAAGATCGGCGCGATGGGGATCGATATGGGGCCGGACGGCAACCTGTACGTTTGCGACAACCAGTATTTCTTCGATACGAACTTTAAGTCCCGCCTCTGGCGTCTGGTGATGAAAGACGGCGTGCCGACCGGGGACCTCCAGCTGGTGATGTCGGGCATCAAGGTCGCCAACGCGATCATGTGGGACGGCGACAAGGTCTTTGTGACCGATACGATCCTCGACGAGGAGGGGAAGTACGGTTCCGGGGGGGTCTGGTGCTTCAGCGCCGAGGAGATTCTCAAGGCGGGGACCGATGAGGAGCATCCGCCCATCGCCGTGACGCAGTTCACCGGCGCCCAGCGTGATGAGCGTCTGATCATCGTCGAGGACGCCGAGGATGTGCGCGGAAACAACTGCGGCGCCGACGGCATCTGCAAAGGCAACGATGATATCTATTACTTCGGGAACTACGGCGACGGCGCTTTCTACCGGTTCCGCTTCGACGCCGACGGCAAGCCGGAGGTTCAAAAAATCCATCGCGCCGGTGAACTGTTCCGCTGTGTCGACGGAATCTGCTTCGACAAGAAGACCTCGAAGATCTATATCACCGACTCGGCCGACAACTCGATCTGGTCGTGCGAGGTCGGCGGCTGGGACGA
>CADBTE010000298.1 GCA_902797455.1 uncultured Planctomycetota bacterium
GACATTCCCCGCGCGTGGTCTCTCCCGCGCGGCCGCTTTCACACCAGGAGATCATCCGATGTTCCGTGCACTGAGATATACCGCCGCCGCAATTGTGGTTCTTTACGCCGGTACCGTTTTCTCCCCGGGGGAAGAATCGACTTCCGGCGGCTGGGAGAAATCGCCGGCCAGTCCCGTGTTGGGGGGAGACTTGGGGGTCTGCTTCGATGTGACCATGCTCGAGGAAGACGGGCTTTTCAAAATGTGGTTTTCCTGGCGCACGACACGCTCGATCGCCTACACCGAGAGCGCCGACGGGATTCACTGGTCGCAGCCGGTGATCGTCATCCGCCCGGGATCCGATTCCCCGGACGATTGGAACTACAACATCAACCGTCCCGGAATCCTCAAGCGCGGCGGTGTTTATCACCTCTGGTACACCAGCCAATCGGCGGAAAGATCGGCGATCTGTTACGCCACCAGCGCTGATGGGATTCATTGGGAACCGGTCCGGGAAGGCCCGGTGCTGGTCTCGGAAGAGGAATGGGAAAAAACCTCGTCGATGTGCCCCCACGTTCTGTGGGACGAGGAGAAACAGGAATACAAGATGTGGTATTCCGCGGGAGAACAGTTAGAACCGAACGCCATCGGACTGGCGACCAGTCCGGACGGGATTCATTGGACGAAGGACGCGCGCAATCCGGTCTTTCGATCGGACCCGTCGAATGCGTGGGAGCGGCATAAAGTCACCGCCGCCCAGGTAATCAAAGACCGGGGCTGGTACTACTTCTTTTACATCGGTTTTGAAAATGAGAATCTGGCCCGCATCGGGATCGCCCGCTCGCGCGACGGCGCCACGGGCTGGGAACGCCTTGAGTGCAACCCGATTATCTCCCCGACCACTGACGCGTGGGACGGCGATGCCTGTTACAAGCCGTTCGCCATCTACGATAAGGAGGAAGATCTCTGGCGGCTGTGGTACAACGGCCGCAAAGCGGATGTGGAGCAGATCGGGCTGGCGACCCACCGGGGGGAGGATTTAGGTTTTCCGCAAAGCGATGAGTAAAGGTTCCTTTTCACCGGTAGCCCCCAAAACGGTCATAAATAAAAAACGCCGAGGGAAACGATTTCTCCCTCGGCGTTTTTTTCAATCGGCCCCCAAGCGCCTTTTCAGCGCGTCAGCCGCTGATGATAGCGGGTATGCAGCAGCAGGGTCGCCTTTTCGCTGCACGGCTCGTCGAAATACTCTTTATACAGGCGCTGAAGGTCGGGATTGCGGTGCGCGGCCAAAAGGGGCTCGTGCTGATCGGCGTCGTACAAAGCGCGCATACGGTCGCGGATGCGGGCCAGATTGGTCCCGTAGGGCTGGCCGCCGCCGGCGACGCAGCCGCCGGGACAAGAGGTGACCTCGATGAAGTGGATATCCTTCTTTTGCCCGGCCTTCACCTGATCGAGGATCCTCCTGGCGTTCATCAGGCCGCTGACCGCCACGGCGCCGACGTGTACTCCCTGAATCTCGAACCCAACCTCTTTGATCCCATCGGTCCCCCGAAGCGCCTCGATGGCCGACTCGGCCAGATCGGAGCCGGTCATCAGGTAGTAAACCGTCCGAATGAGCGATTCGGTCAGGCCGCCGGAGGCGGCGCAAAGGGCCGCGGCGCTGCTGCGCGAGGCAAACGGCGGGTTCGGTTTCTCGGGCGTTAAGGCCGCAAGATTCAGACCGTACATCTTCAAAAGCGCCGCCAGCTCGCGGGTGGTCAAAACCGCGTCAACCTCACCGCGCCCCTCAGCCGCCGGCGCGGCCGCGGCCAGCGGCTGGGTGTAGGCGGGTGTGACCTGGGAGCGATAGAAGCTGTCCCACTTGAACTCTTGGCGCTGCATCTCGTACTTGCGCCCCAGGCAGGGGGTAAGACTGACCGAGAAGATCGATTCGGGAACGACCCGGCTCTTTTCAGCGTAGTAGGTCTTGATCAGCGAGCCAAGCATCTGCTGCGGACTCTTGCAGGTGGAGAGGTTCGGAATAAACTCCGGCGCGTAGGTTTCGACGTAAGAGACCCACGCCGGGGAGGCGCTGGAGAGGATCGGGAAGTCACCGCCGTTGCGAAGACGGCGAACCAGCTCGGCCGCCTCTTCCATCACCGCCAGGTCGGCGGCAAAGCCGGTATCGAAGACGCGCTGCGCCCCAATACAGCGCAAAGCCGCGCACAGAACCCCAGAGACGTCGGTCCCCGGGGCCAGACCGAATTCCTCACCGAGGGAGACGGCCAGCGCCGGGTCGAACTGCACCATTACGTGGCGGCTGTCGTCGCGCAGGGCCTCGCGGACACGGTCGATGTGCGAGGTCTCGCGCAGGGCGCCGGAAGGACAGGCGATCACGCACTGCCCGCAGTTAACACAGGGGGTGAAGGGATAATCACTCGTCCCGGGATCGGCCAAAACAGTCTGTTCCGATCGGGTCAGCGCGTCGGAGCGGGCGAAGATATTCAATCGCAGCGACTCGGCGAATCCGGGGGCCTCGCTGTGGCTGGGCCCATCGTCGCTGGTCACCCCCTCGTTGACCGGGCCGATCTTCATCCGCGACCCGGCGGAAGAATCGACACGAAGCAGATCGAGACAGGCCAGGCCTTGAATTTCTTCACACACACGCACGCAGCGGCCGCACAGAACGCACTGGTTCGGATCGCGCTCGATCGCCAGCGCCGAATCGACCCAATCGACACACGTTCGCGAAAGGGCCGGCAGGGGGGACTCTTGCGCCGCTGTTTTCGAGGCGAACGTCCGCGAGCGGATCCCCAGCTCTTGGGCCATTGACTCCAGCGGGCAGCTCCCGCCGCGCGGGCAGGAGAAGCAGCTGGCCTGGTGATCGGCCAGCAACAGCTCGAGAATCGTTCGGCGCGCCTCAATGACGCGGTCGCTGTGCGTCCAGACCTTCATCCCTTCCGCTGCCGGGGTGGAACAGGAGGGGAGAAGGGTTCCGTCGACCTCGACCACGCACAGCCGGCAGGCGCCGCTGGGTGGAAGTCCCTCGATGTGGCACAGGGTCGGAATATCGACCCCGGCGCGCCGGATCACCGTCAGGAGTGTCTCACCCGCTTCGGCCTGAGTCGGCCGGCCATTGATTTCGATAGATGCCATCAACCTTCATTCCTTATTGGGCAAGGCCGCCGGGGAAAAACCCGCCGGCCAGCGTGCAAACTCAAAGTCCGTTTTTTTTGTATTGTTTCGGGCGCTAGTTCTTCTGACGCCGCTGGTAGGCGGTCAGATCGCGGCAGACCCCGGAGGGGCACTGAACACGGGCGGCGTGCGCGTCGTATTCGGAGGGGAACCAGCGCAGAGTCGATAACACCGGATTAACGGCGTTCTTTCCCAGCCCGCACAGGGAGGTCTGCCGGACCACCTCGCAGAGCTGCCGAAGAAGCTCGATCACACCGCCGCGCGCCAGCGCCTCGGGGAGGGGCAAGGAGTCGGACCAGCGCAGGCCGGGGGGATTGCTCATACCGGGACCGGCGACGCCGGAAACAAACGGGTCGGGAGCCGGTCGGGTGATCTGGGCGAGGATATCGGCGATGCGGCGCAGCCCCTCCCGGCAAGGCGCGCACTTGCCGCAAGACTCGCGCAAAAGCAGATCGATCAGCGACTTGGCGGTATCGACTATACAGCTGCCCTCGTCGATCACGACAACATTCCCCGACCCCATCAGCGCGCCGACACTTTCCAGCGTCTCATAATCAACCCTGGTATCGAGCTGCGTCTCGGGAACACAGCCCCCGCAGCAGCCGCCGGTCAGCGCGGCTTTAAAACGCTTTTCGTTTAAAATACCGCCGCCGATGCCGTAGACCACGT
The DNA here is from genome assembly GCA_902797455.1 of uncultured Planctomycetota bacterium. Lineage (GTDB taxonomy): Bacteria > Planctomycetota > Planctomycetia > Pirellulales > Thermoguttaceae > RUG695. Next base: position 3,823 of record CADBTE010000298.1, read on the forward strand.
CGCGCAGGGTCGTCCCGAACGGGACCTCAAACACACCGGTGTAGACGCTCTTCCCCGAGAGGGTCAGGAGTTTTGTCCCCGGGCTGGCCCCCAGGTGCCCCTGATCGAACCGATAGACCGACGAGCGATTGAACTCCCCCCGGAAGATGATCGGGATATTGGCGAACGTCTCGATATGGTGCACCACCGTCGGCTGACCCAAAATACCGCTTTCGGACGGGTACGGCGGCCGTGGACAAGGTACGCCGCGCACCCCCTCGAGTGATTCGGACTCCAGATAACGGATCATTGCCGTCTCTTCCCCGCCGACCATGGTACCGACACTGTTCTCGACCATAATGTCGAACGAAAACGTCGTACCGAGGATATGCTCCCCCAGCAGACCGGCGGCTCGGGCGGCGTCCATCGCCGCGCGGAAGCGCTCGACCCCCAGACGGCAGTCATCCCTGACATAAAGGAAAGCCCGCTTGGCGCCGACAGCGTACGCGGCGATCGCCAGCCCCTCGATGATCGAGTGAGGATCTCCCTCCAAAAGCATACGGGCGACCCCGGAACCGGGAGCCCCCTCATCGGCGTTGCAGACGATGTAGTGGTCACGGCCCGAGGCGCGTGTGACGGTGAGCCACTTCTCTCCCGCGGGAAAACCGGCCCCGCCGCGGCCGCGCAGCCCGCTTCGCAGAACCTCCTGGCAAAGAAGTTCGGGGGAACGCTTTTCACGGAGGATCCGAGTCAGGGCGAGGTAGGTTCCCATGGCGGCCGCCGAATCGATCGCGACAGGGTCGACCATCGCGCAGCGGGCCAGAACCTGACGGGTCTGACGGGCGAAAAAGGGATGCTCATCGATGAAAGGGACATTGGCCCAGCGACGGGACGCGGAGCTGTTCTCCCCCAGCTGGAAGAGAAGATGCCGGGCCAGGGAGTCGGGGAACGTCTCGATCGGGAGGACGCGAAGGACCGGTTTAAGATAGGCCGGCGCGGAGGGAACTTCCGCCGGCGCGGCCGCCGGTTCCTGAGGCGCCGCGCCCGTATCGGCCGCGGCCGGGGCACAGTCGGCCGCCTCGGCGGCCGTACCGGCGGGGACAGCCGGATCGACGGCGAAGAAGCGCGACAGAAGAAGGGGGACGACGCTTTCGGTGACCTCACGGAAGATCAGACGGTTCCTTCCGGGCAGCTGAATACCGACCATCGGTTCGGCCCCGCGCAGTCCGAACGAACCTGTCTCGACCAGCTCGTAGTCGCTGATATCGACCTGGCGGTCGGCAAACCAGCTTCGCACCGCGGCCAGCGTGGCGGCGGCGGCAGTGCCGCGGCCGTAAGTTTCCTCCCCGCGGCGGCGGTCGGCCGAACCGGTATCGAAAAAGAGCGTTGGCCGTTGGACTTCTTCGCGGCGCAGCAGCGAGCGGCGGTCATTCTGCTCGGGCGACAGTTCCATGCCGCTTAAAAGCAGGGTCAGAAATTCCTTATCGAAGGGTCTGTTGTTCTCCATCCAATCTTCCCTTTTTATCGATGTCGCGCAAACAGTCGAATCCACCCCCCTTATTATGCTGAATTATAACGGAAAAGAAAGATGGGGAATATCGGTAAAGAAAAATTTCATGAGAAAAAAAGCCCCCTCCCCTCGACAAGACGCCATAGGAAGGTATACTCTTGCTCAATGGCGCCGGAAGAAATGCCGGTGTTCATTTTTGCCGCGGGGTGGAGCAGCCCGGTAGCTCGCGAGGCTCATAACCTTGAGGTCGCAGGTTCAAATCCTGTCCCCGCAATTGTCAAAAAGCCCCTGCCTTCGTTCTCGGACGCAGGGGCTTTTTTGGAGGATAAGCGAATGGCTAGCGGCCTCATTGGAAATGAGGTGCCCTTAACGGGGTTGCGGGTTCGAGTCCCGTGTCCTCCGC
>CADBTE010000299.1 GCA_902797455.1 uncultured Planctomycetota bacterium
GACCGTTGCTCCACCCGCAGCGCGGGGAATACTTATCAGACTCTTCGCTGGATCGCCGATACCTTCTACAGCTTGGGGATGGGGCTCCTCGACGAGGGCAAAGACGCCCAGATGAGCGGAGAACAGGCACAAAAGGCGCAAAAGTACTTCGAGAAGGGGGGACGAACCTACCTGGCGATCCTCAAAAAAATCGATTCCGACCCGGCATGGACCTCGGTTGCCGCAGCCAAGACGATTGCCTCTGTCCGCCTGGCCGAGTGCCTTCAGAAGGTCGGCCGCTATCCTCAGGCGCTTAAGTACCTTCTTCCCCTTCTGACTGAAAACGAAAACAACTTGGAACTGCAATTCACGGCGGCCTCGCTCTATGAGGCATGGGGGTCGCTGGACAAAACCTACTACATCCGCGCCATTCAGGGGGGAGAACCCCAGAAATCGGGGAAGAACCTCATCTGGGGATGGAACAGAATTGTCACGACACTCAGCCGCAGCCTGGCTAAGAGCGACCAATACAAAGAGCGCTTCTATGAGGCGGTTGTGCATAAGGTCCGCTGTCGAATCGCCTGGATGCGGACGCTCACCGGCGCCGAAGAGATTAAAAAGCAGGCGGTCGGCGGTATCAACGAACTGTACCGGCTGGCGCAGGTTCAGCCGGATCTCGGGGGGCCGAAGTACCGATCGCAGCTGGACGATCTCCTAAAAGAATTCCAGACGGCGGCCGGGGAACCGGCGGTCGGGTTCAAGCAGCCCAAGGAATCTTCGGCGGATCAGTAACCCCTTGGGGGAAAAAACGCGGTCCTTCCATGAGGGACCCTTTCTAAGAAAGAACATCAACCACAAAGCATAAGCCAACGACAGGTAAAGGCGCGCTATGAAAAGATATATCCTTCCGGCCCTCTTCCTCGGACTGTTTGCCCCGGTGCTGCTCGGCGTATCCGCGGCGCTTCGGGCCGACAACGTGGTTTTCGTCAACGAGGAGGATGGCAAAAATCAAAGTCTCCTCGGAACCGTGAAAGAGACGGCCCGTGACGGCGTCGTGATCGGAGACAAGAAAAAAGCAGGTCAAAAGATCAACGCGAATTTGATCGTCTCTGTCAGCTACGAGGATGAACCCGAGGCTCTCACCGTCGCGCGAAAAGCGCTGGACAGTTCCCAGTTCAAAGACGCTCTGGCCCAGCTGGGGACGATCAAGAACGAGGAGAAGCTTCCGGACATGATTCGCCAGGAGACCGCCTTTTTCAAGGTCTTCGCCAAGGCACAGCTGACTTTATCGGGGGATCCCGAGTTTGAGCCCCTTTCGGTCGCGAAAGAATTAAATCAGTTCACCGAAGAATTTCCGGACAGTTACCATTTCTACGAGGCGGCACGGCTGATGATCCAGCTGCTGACGGCGTGTGATAGAGTCTCCGATGCCCGCGATGTCTGTCAGCAGCTGGCCGACGCCCCCTGGCCGGAAACGAAATACGAGGGGAAGGTCACCCTCGGAAACATCGACCTGGCTGAGGGCCAAACCGAGGAGGCGGAAAAACTCTTTGACGAGGTGATCGCGGCCGAGGAAAGCAGCGCGGCGATCGAGAAACAAAAGTCGTACGCGAAGATCGGCAAAGCGCTCATCACCGCCAAGGGGGGGGACTATGACGCCGCGAAGAAACTCTTCGCCCAAATCCAGGACGAGTCCGATTCTGCCGACGCCAAGCTTCAGGCGACGCTCTACAACGCGATGGGGGACGCGGCGTGCGGCGCCGGCAATAACAAAGAGGCGATTCTCGCCTTCCTCCACACCGACCTGCTCTTCTCCTCGGCTCGGGCAGAGCATATCAAGGCGCTGAAGAACCTTGTCGCGCTGTGGAGGAGCGAGCTTCGGGAAGACCGCGCGCAGGAGGCGGCTTCGATCCTTCGCGGCCAATATGGGCTTAATCCGTAGCGTTTGCCGAATCGGACTCGCGATATACACACCACAGAATATTTGGGATATAATTAGTGTGGGCAGATGGCGCGGCGTTCGCGGCGGTTTTCTCCCCCCTTCAATCGGCCGGCGTGAAGCGAAAGCCGCGCGTCAGCGCGAAATCAAATCAACCAAGCTCTTCCCGCGGTTTTTTCGCGGTGAGACGGCAAGATTTCAATAAGACAAAGAAAAGGACATTTGATGGCTCACGGTTCTTCTTTCGACAGCGATTTCAACCGTCCGCTGATGTTTCGTGGTTTATTGACCATCGCGGGAATCGGCCTGCTTGCCGCCGCCCTTGTGCTGGCGGCCGGCACATTCGTACGCGCACAGGACGATGATGATCCGTTCGCCGGCGACGCTCCGGCGGCCGCGGCGCCGGCCCAGGCAGCCGCCCCGGCGGCGAATGCCGTCGTGCCGGCGGGCGATTCTCAGCCGACGGAAACCGGCAAGAACTACCTGGTCTGGATGTTCAGCGCCCTTGGATGGATCTTTGCCCCGGTTTTCATCCTCATGTCGCTTACCACGGTGGCACTGGTAGTGATGAACTTCCTCTCCATCCGGCAGAAGGTCCTTGTCCCTAAAGAGCTGGCCGAAGAGTTTGGCGAGCTGATGGACAACAAGAACTTCAACGGCGCTTACCAGCTGGCTAAAGAGAACGATTCGCTCCTCGGTCGAGTCCTCGCCGCCGGCCTTCACAAGATTCCCAACGGCTACGACAAGGCGGTTCAGGCGATGCAGGATGTCGGTCAGCAAGAGACGATGCGTTTGGAGCATCAAATCGGCTACCTGGCGCTGATCGGAAACCTTGCCCCCATGGTTGGGCTGTTCGGTACCGTAACGGGGATGATCAATTCGTTCCAGATCATCGCCGCCGGCGGTTCGGCCCCGTCGCCGCAGAAGCTTGCCGAAGGAATCGCGACCGCGCTGTTTACCACGATGATCGGCCTGGCCATCGCGCTGCCGAGTCTGGCGATCTATGACATTCTTAAGAACCGGCTCGCCCGATTCGTTCTGGAGATCGGCGTGATCAGTGACACCTACCTCGGGCGTTTTTCCTCCACGTCGAAAAAGTAAGCTATGCGGTTAAAAAAGCTCTCCCTCGCGCCATGTGAACCGAACATGACGCCGATGATCGACATTGTTTTCCTGCTGATCACCTTTTTCACTCTGGTGATCAATTTCTCTCAGTCAGAAAGCAATGATCGGATTCATCTCCCTGCCAGTGAACTGGCCCAGCCGCCGGAAGAGATGCCCGCCGAACCGATGACGATCCAAATCAGTGAGGATGGTCAGATCTTCGTCGGTCAGGCGGTTTGTTATCTCGATCAACCCGGCCGCCCTAAGGGTGAGGGACGTCCCCTTTCGGACTTCTTCACCGAGGAACTTCGTGTGCGAAAAACGATCGATAAGGTCGAGCCGGGCGACCTGACGATCATTATCCGGGCAGACGCCGATACTGAAACCGGATTTGTCGAGAGGGTCATTCAGGCCTGTCAGGCCAAGGGAATGGAGAACTTCACCCTCCGGGCCCGTCAGGTGGTCGATTAGGTCCCCCGCTTCGCGGTTGAAAGCCAGAGAACTCCCTATGAGTCTTCGAAATATCCAGATCAAATCCGAGCCGGTCAAGCTCCAGATGACGTCGATGATCGATGTTGTCTTCCTTCTGCTGGCGTTTTTCGTGATCACCTTCAAAACCCCGGAGGTCGAGGGGGATTTCAACATCAAAATGCCGGCCAACGTCCAGTCAAACCAGCTCCCCGATCCTGACGCTCCCACCCCGGTTCAGGTTAAGATGCTCGCCGACGATCTTGGCCAGCTGCGTTCGATGGAGTTTGGAAGCCGCCCCATTGGGACCGAGATGGCGAATTTGCGTCAGGCCGTCTTCGAGTACCTCGGAGTTGATCCTCAAAAACCGACCGCTGGCAGCGGGGCGGACGACCTTGAGATCGAACTGGCCTGTGACGACCAGCTCAAGTACCGCTATGTCGTCGACGCGATTACCGCCGTCACCGGCTACATCAACTCCGAAAACCAGGTGGTGAAGCTCGTGGAACGGGTCAAGTTCGCCCCGCCCCAATAAACCGGGGATACCCCCGTGTTTGGACGGTTTTCGCGGCCGCGATGGGAATCGGGCAAGTTTTGAGTCCTTTGTAAAAGGCGAAATGTGCTATGGCCAGAGAACTGTCAACCATCGGACCTTTCCAGATTATCCGTCAGATCGGTCACGGGGGAATGGGCGCCGTCTATGAAGCCCGGCATCCGGGGATCCAAGGTTCTGTGGCGCTGAAGGTTATCCTCGACGCCTCCGAGGATGACTCCGAGCTGAAAGAGCGGTTTAATCTCGAAATCGAGACGCTCCAGAAGCTTCGGCACAGCAACATCGCCCGGCTTTACGGATTCGGGGACGAAGACGGTTACCGTTACTACGCGATGGAGTTCGTCGACGGGCCGAGTCTGCAGGATATCCTGAAAAAACGATTCCGCTTCACTTGGGAACAGGTAGCGCATATCGGCTATTTAGTTGCAGGCGCTCTTCATCACGCCCACATTCGGGGGATCATCCACCGCGATATCAAGCCGGCCAATATTCTCCTCCCCGCCAACGGCCAGGCCAAGGTCACCGACTTCGGAATCGCGCACTTCTTCAGCAACTCCCGTATGACGGGCGAGAATATGGTGATCGGGACAATCGAGTTCATGGCTCCTGAACAGGCCTCCGCCGGTCCGATCTCCCCGAAGTCCGATATCTACTCCCTCGGGGCGCTGATGTATACTCTTCTGGCGTCGGCCCCCCCCTATATCGCCCGTTCACTCCCGGAGATTCTTAAAAAGTACAAACAGGGCCCGCCCGAATCGGTTCGCTTCAAGCGTCCCGACGTCCCGACGAAGCTCGATCTTCTTCTGATGGATCTGCTGCGCGTCGATCCGAGTCAGCGGCCAAAGAACGCCTACCTGGTTCAGATGCGCCTCAAGGAGATCTGGCCGGAACTCGGTGAACCGGATATTAACCCGTTTAAAGATTTTGATTTCGGCCAAGAGCAAACGCCTCCGGCCGAGATTCCCCGCTCCCCTTCCCGCCTGGATCTGACCGCTCCGTCGGCGATGATTTCCGGGCGCAGCGCCATCTCTTCCCAGGCCACGATTCAGTCGTCGGGGAACGCGCTCCCCAACATCGGTCGAGGCGTCAGTTCCGAGTTTGTCCTCTCGGACGAAACCCCGCGGGAGGGAAACGCTCAGGGCGATGCGGACTTCGAGCTTAGTTCCGGGGAGACTGTCCAGAGTGGTTCCGATTCTGTTCAGGCTACCCAATCGTCCGCGTTGGCCGAGACTATCGTCACCGATGCCTTTGACGAACTAGACACATTTGCGCAAAAGAATTCCCCCGCAGCCGCTGAGCCGGACGAGGCACCGCACGCCGATCCGAACAATACGATCCCCGTCTCCTCGGGAGCGGATAAGACCGGCCAGCTGTCCTCTATGGAAGAATCCTCGAATCTCGATCGCACGATCGCGCTCCCCGGTTCGGAGAACAGAACACGATCCCTCGGCAGCAATGTCAACGAAGGGTGGGAAACGGGGGCCAGGCGGGCGTCCACCTCTGATCAGCTCGGACGTTCCGCCACTTTCGCGACGGGAACTTCCTCGACCAAGACCTCACATTTCACGATGGTCCTCGATAAGGATCTCGACACGCTCCACCGTGATGCCCCGGAACAGGTGGTCTCAATGACCGTCTGGATATTCTCGATCATTCTGCTGGTGGTCGGGGTTGTCTTCTGGCAGCTTTTGCGCAATCCATCGGCCGATAAGCTCTACGAGAAAATCACCGAAAAAATTGAGGCGGTTTCCACCGACACCGAGTACATCGGCGCCTTGAGAACCTCAGAGGACCGGATGCAGAAGTTCATCACTCTGTATCCGAACGACGGCCGCGCGCAAAAGATTCGAAAATATATCAACGATCTGGAACTTGGCAATCTGGAACGCCGTTTAGAGCGCCAGCTCGATCGAAAGTCGCGCGACGATTCTCTCTCGGCGATCGAGTACGCCTACGTCGAAGCGATTCAAGCGGTCAAAAATGACCCCGATCGAGGGGTTCAAAAATTGGAGGCGTTTATCCGCCTCTTTTCCGCCGAGAACCGAATCACCCCGACCGACGGCGCAAACGACACCGACAGCGGGGAGAACCCCGGTCATTCTCAGATATCCGGTTTCGAGCAGACGGTCACCGGCCAGTGCGTCCAGTTGGCCGAACGCCGGTTAGAGAAGATTCGTGAGGAACTGACGATTCGCCGTCAGCAGGGAATCGAGCTTTTAAGGAGCCGTCTTGAGTGGGTCCATACCCTTGAGGAAACCGACCCGCAGCGGGCGCGAACCATTCGAGACGCGCTGGTTCAGTTCTACGGTACCAAGCCGTGGGCCGAAGAGATCCTCCGGGAAGATTCCTCCGGCGAAACAGCCGATACTCTGTCAGGCGTATCTGAGAGGAACGCCGAGGGGAAAAACAACGCTGCCGCCGAGGAAAGTACCCCGGAAGAGCCGGCCGAGGAAGATACCCTCGATCCGTAAGCGTTTTTTACCCCCTTCACCGAACCACTGTTGCCAGTCAGCCCCGTCCGCCAAGAGAAGAGCCATGCCGGAAAGGATCGAAAAACAGTTAAACGTCGGAATTGTCGGTTTTGGGATGATAGGAAAGGTTCATGCCTATGCCTATGCCGCTCTTCCCTATTATCTGGACATCCAAACGCTGGGGGTTCGCCCGCGTGTCGCCGCGGTCGCAACGGCGCATCCCTCAAGCGCCGAATCGGCTCGCCGGACGATCGGCTGCGATCGCGCTGTCACCGACTGGAGACAGATCACCGAGGATCCGACGATTGATATCGTCCATATTTGTGTCCCGAACGGCGAACACCTTCCGGTCCTTCTTTCGGCCATCGAGAACAACAAGGCAGTCTACTGCGAAAAACCGCTGGTTTCGACCTTTCAGGAAGCACTCCGGGTGGAAGAGGCGCTTACGCGAACCGGCTATCGCAGAACAAACCAGATGACCTTTCATCTGCGCTTCTTCCCCGCCGTTCGCCGGGCAAAGCTGCTGATCGACGCCGGGTGCCTCGGTCCGATCTTTCAGTACCGTGTCAGCTACCTGCACAGCAGCTCGGCCAACAGTCAGACCCCGTTCAAATGGAAGCATGCCGCAGGGGGCGGGACCCTTTTGGACTTGGGCTCCCATCTCTTCGACCTGGTTGACTATTTAATCGGCGCGCCAAGGGAACTTTTGGCCGAATCGCAAAAGGCCTTCGCCTCGCGGCCGGCGGCCGGCGCGCCGCGAGGGATTCTTCCGGTTGCCGCCGAAGACGCGGTCACCATCGTTACCCGCGGCTGCGCCCATGACGGTGAAATCCCCTGCCGCGGTCTGATCGAGGCGACCAAATTGGCCACCGGCCGCGAGGACGAGCTGGAATTGGAGATCAGCGGCCAAAACGGCGCGATCCGTTTTTCGCTCCTCGATCCTCACGGACTCGAATTCTATGACGCCCGCGCTGAGGATCACCCGTACGGGGGCCGGGCCGGCTGGCTGAAGATCGCCTCCGGGGGACGGGTCGAACTGCCGATGCTCCCGTTCCCATCGGCCAAATCGTCCGTCGGATGGCTGCGTGGTCACGTCGACGCTGTGTCGAACTTTCTCTCGGCGCTGGCGCGCGGCGCGGTGACCGAGCCCGATCTTCGCCAGGGGATCAGAATTCAGCGGATTCTCGACCGAGCCGCCGAGTCGGCCAAGCGGCGGACGTGGATCGACGCGGGCGAAAAATAGGTGGTTTTTCGATTTCCCTGCCGGAAATATCGGTTTTGACGATTATCAAAAGAAAATATTTTCAAAATCATCAAAAAACAGACTTGGACGTTTATTCCCTCTTTAAAGTTAGGTAGAATAGGTTAGAGATATAGTACTCAAACTATAAAGCACCGGAGATGCCATATGTCTCAATCTGACAGCGACAACGAAAACATCGATCCGCTCGATGCCGATTCGCTCCACAACCAGCCGCAGGACAACTCAGACGATACCGCCGGCTCGTTCGGGGGGGAACCCCTCGAAGATATGAATTCGCTCCTTTCCGGGCTTGACGCCCCGCAAATGGCTGAGAACACACAGCAGGGGCTGGAGGCGTTCGCGGCGAAGATTTCGGATACCCCCGAGCAGGATGAAAGCACCGCCTCGCGTATCTTGAATATGAACACCGACTCGGTCGAGGAGCCGGAAGACACTTCAGCTGTTTTAGGGCGGCTGGAAGAAGC
>CADBTE010000300.1 GCA_902797455.1 uncultured Planctomycetota bacterium
CGAAGTGGCGGAATTGGCAGACGCGCTAGGTTCAGGTCCTAGTCCTCGTAACTGGGGGTGAAGGTTCGAGTCCTTTCTTCGGCATATATCCAAGGCCAGCGGTACAAAGCCGCTGGCCTTTTTTATGTTTTTGGGGGCCCCGTTTTTTGCCCGAGGCGGGGAAACTTGACGTTTTGCCGTTTCACGAAATGGAATATAATGGGGCAGGTGGTTTTGGATAACCACGGTTGAGCAGGAAGTATCATCGCCATCGGCAGGATAAATGGAGTTGGAACATGGCTAAAGAAAGAGGACGGCTCGGCAGGCGGCTGGAAGATTTGCTTAGTACCTCACTGCAGGGGAGTGACTCTTCGTCTGAACCCGTATCTTCGTTCCGACACTCCGACCTTGGCGGGGACGATAACTTCGGGAAGATTATGAAGGGCAAGCCGATCTACGACATCCCTCTCGATAAGATCGACCCGAATCCCTTTCAGCCCCGATTGATGTTCGACGAGGAGGAAATTGCCGGCCTGGCCGATAACATCCAAAAGCATGGTCTTCTTCAGCCGATCATCGTTCGTCAAAACAACGGCCGTTATCAGCTCATCACCGGGGAACGCCGCTTTCGCGCCTTCCAAAAAAATGGCGAATCGGTGATCCCCGGCTACATTCTGGCGGTCGATGACCGTTTGATGGCCGAGCTGGCGCTGTCCGAAAACCTTCAGCGCAAAGATTTAAATCCCATCGAAAAGGCGATCGCGTTTCGCAATTACCTCGAAACGTACGAATGCGGACAAGATGAACTCGGCAAGCGTCTGGGTTTGGACCGCAGCACGATTTCGAATATGATCCGTCTGCTCGACCTGCCCGAGAAACTCCAAAAAGCGATCTGTACCGGTGAACTGACCCAAGGGCACGCGCGGGCGCTGCTTCCGCTGGCGGAGTCCGAACAGTTCCGAGTCGCCGAGCGTATCCAAAACCAGGGGTGGAGTGTCCGTCAAACCGAAGAATACGTCCGCAACCTTCTCAACGGAACGCTCGATCCGGAAGACAGCGAAGAAACCGGCGGTCAGGATCGGTCCCAGTCCGAAGCCCACCTGGCCGACTTGATTCAGCAGTTTCGCTCGGTTTTGGGCCCCAACGTTCGCCTCACTCGAAACGACCGCGGGAGTGGGAAACTTGTGATTCCGTTTAAGGACAGTGAAGAGTTCGAGCGGATCTACCAATTCTTTCTTCCCAGACGATAATCATCGTTTATGGCCAGGGTACCGAATCGACCGCTCTTCTTTATTTCCGCCGGTGAGCCGTCGGGGGATATCCACGCCGCCGAGCTGGTCGGTCGTCTCAAAGAGCGATTTCCGAACGCTCGGTTTACCGCCTACGGGGGCCAAAAGCTTCGGGAAGCCGGTTGTGATACCCCGGTCCTTCTGACCGAATTGGCGCTGATGTGGTTCGGGCGTGTCCTGATGAGGCTTCCCACCTTCATCGGCTACCTGCGCCGCGCCGAAAAATTCTTCGCCGAAGAGCGCCCTGATCTGGTTATCGTTGTCGATTTTCCGGGGTTCAACTGGCATATCGCCCGTCTGGCCAAAAAGCACGGGATCCCCGTCTGCTATTTTCTCCCCCCTCAAATGTGGGGCTGGGGAGGGTGGCGCATCAAAAAGACCCGGAAATACATCGACTTTTGCCTGTGTTCTCTTCCGTTTGAAAAAAGGTGGTTCAGCGACCGCGGTGTCCGAGCGGAGTATTTCGGTCACCCCTTTTTGGCCGAGGCCCGGTCCAAGGGGCTCGATGAGGGCTTTTTGGCGGGGCTGCGCCGCCAGTACGCGGATCGTTCCCTGTTGCTTCTTCTCCCCGGTTCCCGTGATCAGGAGGTCGCCGTCAATTTCGGCGATATGGTCAAAATCGCCCAAAAGGTGACCGACTGTCTGCCTAACGTCGTGCCGGTGATCGGGGCGTTTAATGAAAAGCACGCCGAGATGGTCCGCCGGCGTTTGGGACGGGACAATCTTCTTTGGCCGGTCTTTGTCGGCCGGGCGGCCGAGCTGATGGAACTGTCCCGCGCGGCGCTGGCGGTCTCCGGGTCGGTCTCGATGGAACTGTTAGCCCATAAAAGGCCGACGGTGATCTACTATCGTGTCAGCCGCTTGGCGATGTTCCTCCAAAGGTTTTTCCGCCGGGTGAAGTTCATTACCTTGGTGAACATCATCGCCGCCGATATCGATGCCGGGGACGAAACCTCCGGGACACCGGCGGAATCTCCGTTTTACGGCAGCCGCCAAAAGGTGATCCCCGCCGAACCGACCGATCATCAAAGAGCGATGATGCTCTTTCCCGAATTTCTCACCTGCCGCGCTCGCACGCAACAGGCGGCTGCTCCCCTGATCGAGTACCTCCGCTGGCCTGAGGAGCGAAAGCGTCAGGAAGAGCGTCTTGCCGCGCTTTTGGCCAAGGTCGACGACGGCAGTGACCCGTTGGAACGTGCCGCCGAGGTGATCGAGCGGTTTCTCGCCCGAGAACAGCCAAGTCGATGAAAGCGACAGAAAAAACAAAGATGCCCACGGAAAATAAGCGATCTTTCCAGCTGGATTTTTGCCTCTTCGGTGTCCCGTTTCAAATTCAGCCGTTCTTCTGGCTGGCGGCGATTCTCTTTTCCCCTTTTATCCAGAGGGAATTTAGTGATCTTCGGTTTCTTTCCTGCCAGCTGGCCGGCTGGCTGGCCGCTTGGTTTTTGACCTTCGCCGTCCATGAGCTTGGCCACGCGCTGGTCATCAAAAAGCTCTTCGGCGGCAAGCCGCTGATTGTTCTCTATGGACTGGGGGGGGTAACGATCCATCAGCCGGTTTACCGGCGCCGGCCCGGGTATTGGGGGCACGTACTGATCTCCTTCGCCGGCCCGGCGGCTGTTCTTTCGGTGATCGGCGTGCTAATCGGCGCCTTCGCCCTTCGCGGCGGCGAGATCGCCCTTTTGCCCGCCTCGTTTATCGGCCCGATTCCGATCCCGGTCCCCTGGCCGCGCCTGGGGCCGCTGCATCCGGAGCTCCTGGAGGCCGCGTCAAATGCGTTTCTCTTCGGTTTCCTCTGGATGGGTATCGTCTGGTCGGCGCTGAACCTGCTTCCGATTCATCCGCTCGACGGGGGGCAGATTGCCCGGTATCTTTTGATGAAGGTCCATCCCCGCGGCGGGCTGCGCTTTTCGCTGATTTTATCGATCGCCTGCGCCGCGGCGTTTATCCTCCTGGCGGTGACCTCGGGCGATTATTTTATCTCGATCTTCTTCGGCTTTTTCGCGATGCGCAATTTCAGTGAGTTAAAAAGTCTTGACGCCCGCTGGGGTTAGAGGGGCGTCACCGGTCACACTTCTTCAGTGTGACGTTATCGACTCTAAGCGCGCCGACGCCGTTGAGAATCCCCAGACACAGCGACCCCTCCCGCGCGGCGCGCGGGACCGCGACGTTCGGCGCCTCGTAAACGCGCCAGTCGGAAGAACCCGCGCGCACGGCCAGCACGATTTGCGAGGCGATCGCCTCGCGATTCTCGTCGAAGAAGACCACACGGCCGACCGAGATGGTTTGATAGTTTCCAAACGGCCGAAGTTCGATCCCCTGGATTGAGCAGGAAATACAGAGTTTTTTAACCCGGCGGCCGTCGACGGGGAACCCCTGAAGAACGTGGGTGGTTAGCTCCTCGAAATGCTGGCGCTCGGTCAGCTCGTCGTTCTCAAAAACTTCGGTCCCATCCTCTTGAGGAGGGTCCTCTCCTTCGTCTTCGTAGCTGACCTGCGGAGACTGCTCCCGGACGCGGACACGCTCTTGAGCGTCCTTCGTCCGCTGTGCCAACTCGATGGCGCGGTTGTCGAAAAGCAGGACCGATTCTCCCAGCGGGGCATCCTCGGCCTTCTCGACCGAGACGTTGCGCGAGTAATACCACCCCTCAGGGGCGCCGTCGGGCAGCGCTGTCTCGAAGTCACCGCCGATGATTGTCGGGTTTGCCGGGTCGGGCTGAACCTGGCGCTGCTGTTCCGCCTCTCCGGTCATCGGGACAAAGTAGGCGGGGATCAGCTGTTCCTTTTTCAGCTCGCCGTTTTCTTTGACGCAGCGGTAGAAAAACTGCTGGTACCGCTCACCGATCGGGATGAGCATCATCCCCCCCTCGGCCAGCTGGTCGATCAGCGGTTGGGGGATATTTTCGGGGGAGCAGGTGACGATGATTTTGTCGAAGGGGGCATTTTCGCTCCACCCCTGGTAGCCGTCGCCGATTTTGACCTTCACATTGGCATAGCCGAGTTTGCGCAGTGTCTCACTGGCCCGTTTTCCCAGAGAAGGAATAATTTCGATCGTGTAGACCTCCTTGACCAGCGGGGAGAGGATGGCCGCCTGGTAACCGCTTCCGGTACCGATCTCCAGAACACGGTCGCGCGGATTCGGCTGGAGCACCTCGGTCATATAGGCGACAATCAGCGGGGGGGAGATCGTCTGACCGGAGCCGATCGGGAGGGTGATATCTTGAAAGGCGAACGCACGCATATCTTTGGGGACAAAGAGGGACCGGTCGGTCCGCATCATTACCCGCAAAACATCGACGTTCGAGAGCATCTTGGTAGGGACGAGCTTCTCGAGAACCATCTCTTCCGCGGCGGGGATGACCGGGCGCTGCTGGTTTCCCTTTTTGCCCCGATCGGCCGCGGCGCCTTGGGATACAAAGAGCAAAAGAATCACCATCGCGGCCGCAAAAAGCGCCGCAGCCGAAGAGATTGTTTTTTTCAATGGCTTACCTCAAAACGGCGAAACTGTCAGACGATGCTGTCAAAGAAACTCAATATCGTCCCACTTCAGAGAGTCGTAATCGATTCGGGTATGAATTTGGCCGGTCTTTTGCCCTTTGTGGGAATCTTCTTTGCGGAAATCACTCTTGTGCTTCGTCAGCCCGGCGCGCTCCAGGAGGGACTTGCTCAGGATGTCGTTTTCGAGCATATCGGGCGGAACCACCCCCAGCGCGCCGTTGGCCAAGGGGTCGTACTGAATCCGGTACTCGTGGCCGGCAAAAGAGATTCGCGCGCCCGGGTCAACCCGCCTGTCGTAAACGCGGACAGAATCGACCCGCACACCATTAGTGCTGGATAAATCCACGACATACCAGTACCCCTGGCTGAGAACCAGGCGGCAATGGCGCCCGGAGATATTGGAGTATCGCAGGACGATATCGCAGGCCTCGCTTCGGCCGAGGATCAGCTCCTGCTTCCGCAGGAAGATGTCATCTCCGCCGCCGACCGGAACCAGCACACCTAACATAGACATATCCTTAGCACGGCAAACAAAAACCCCAAAAGAACCTTTGGACCGTTCCGAAAGGCGCGTAAAGGGGAATCAATTTGGACCGGTGATTTTTTTTCTGCAAAACCTCCTGACCATTATAACACCCTCACCGGTAAATGGCTATTGATGGGGGCCTTTTTTTAGTGAGTATTCCCCGCCAAGGGGAGGATTCACTCCCTTGGCGGGACGAAAGCTCCCTGGCGGGTCCCGCGTTGGGCGAACTGCCGTTCGATGGCCAGACGCGCGGCGTTCTTTTCGGCAGACCACGCCGGCGCCAGGAGAAAGTCTCTCGGCGCGTCGCCGGCCAGTCTTTCGATGACGACATCCTCGGGGGTCCGCTCCAAAAAATCGACCGCCAAGCCGGCGTACTCCTCTAAAGAGGGGAGCGGGATTTGGCCGGCGGCCCACAGCTCGGCCAGCGGGGTATCGCGCACCACGTAGAGGTTGTGCAGCTTGATCGAGTGGATCGGAAGGGCGGCCAGGATCTCGGCCGTCCGGCGGCACTGGCCGCGTCCCTCGCCGGGCAGAGCCAAAATGACGTGAACTCCCAGGCGCAGGTTTCGCTGGGAGGCCCTCTTCACCGCGTCGAGGAACGACGCGAAATTATGCCCCCGGTTCAGGAAGGCCAAGGTTTGGTCGCAGGAACTTTGCAGTCCCAACTCAAGCGATAACCAAGTCTCGCGCGAGAGTCGGGCCAGAAGGTCGAGAACATCGTCGCCGACACAGTCGGGCCGTGTCCCGATCGCCAGCCCGCTGATTTGGGGATGGCTGATCGCCTGACGGTACAGCGCTTCGAGATGATCGACCGGCGCGTAGGTGTTGGTCGAGGGCTGAAAGTAGGCAATGAACGCCGCGTCGGCGAACCGGCGCGACACCCGAGCGATTCCCTCGTCGATCTGCCGGGTAATTGAACCGATTCCCATCCGCCGGGCGGGGGAAAAAGAGCGATTATCACAGAAGATACACCCCCGCGTTCCGACGGTCCCGTCACGATTTGGACAGGAAAACCCCGCGTCCACGGTCACCTTTCGGACCGGCCGGCCGAAAGTCCGGCGAAAGTAGCGGGAAAGGGGATAGTAATAGTCTTCCATCGTTGAGTTTTTCCAGACGGATATCTTCCGCGCACAGCGCTTTTGTTTTCCTTAAATCGACCTAATGGGGGACTTTCCTTCATGTAATATCTTTCCCCCCTTGATAGACCGTCATCCGGACGTTATAATCCGGGTGTTTGCTTTAGTCATTCCTAAAATTTCTTCCTTTCGATTCAGCATAGGCGGCACCAAAAGATGACGCAGCAAAATAATCCCCTCTCGGCCAGTCAGGAGGACTACCTTGAGGCGATCTACCGTATCTATCTCTCCGGCCGAGAGGTAAAACCCAAAGATCTCGTCGAGGCGCTCCACGTCGCGGGGGCCTCGGTGACCAATGCCCTTCGCGCCCTGGCCGAGAAGGGGCTCATTACCTACGCTCCCTACGGGGGGTTTAGCTTAACCCCCAGGGGGGAGGCCGTGGCGGAAGATATCTACGGCCGTCATCTCAAGCTCAAATCGTTCCTCATGAATATGCTTTCCGTCGGCGAGAGCGAGGCGAACGAAACCGCCTGCCGAATGGAACACGCCGTTCCGACCCATATCATCAACAAACTGGTCCGCTTCGCAGACTTTATCAGAGCCTGTCCCCGGGCTGGGACGGTCTGGATTTCGGGGTTCGAGCGCAGCTGTGCCCGTGACCGCGACCCGGAGCGATGCCGGCGCTGCGCCGAGGCGGCGATCAGGAAGATCGATTAGGGTTAGTCAATAAGCGCTCCAATGACAAACAACAAAGACAATAGAAAGAATAGCGATCATAACAATATGTCTGCCGATATCATTCCGCTTTACCGTGCCGCCGCTGAGGCGCGGGTGACGATCGATTCCCTCGACTTAGGTGAAAACGGTCTGCTTCGCCTCTCATCGATGGGGCTTTTTCCCGGGGCGCGCGTGCGAGTCATCGACAATTCACGCCCCGACACCTCCATCGTCGAATGCCGGGGGACCCGCCTGGCCTTGGGCCGTGGCCTGGCCCACCGAATCTTCGTTCGGTAGCCGTTCCCCGAGGACCAAGCCATATATTTTTTACCCAAAATCTTAGATTATTCTAAAATGACACAAAATCGAAAAATACACGCGGTTTTGGCTGGAAACCCAAACTGTGGAAAATCAACCTTATTCAACGCCCTTACCGGCGCGCGGCAGACCATTGGCAATTTTCCTGGGGTGACGGTCGATCTGTACGAGGGGACGGCTTCCTGCGGCGGCGCGACGATCCATCTGGTCGATCTGCCCGGCATCTACTCGCTGTTGACCTATACCGACGAGGAGCGGGTCGCCGCCGAATACCTCAACACGCATCGTCCCGACGTGATCGTCAATGTGGTTGACGCCTCCAATCTCGAGCGCAATCTTTACCTGACGCTGATGCTCCGCGACAAAGGGATCCCGATGATCGTGGTCCTCAATATGATCGATATCGCCCGCCAGCGGGGCAGCGAGATTGACACCGACGCTCTGGCCCGGGAACTTGGGACGGAGGTGATTACCACCATCGGGAACCGTGGAATCGGGCTCGATGGGCTCCTCGAGCGGATCGTCCGCCGCGCCGAACAGCCGTCGCAGCCAAGCGCCGCCGATACCGCCGCCGAGGGAGGGCAGCCCAAGCCGGTGGTGATACACGATTCCGGCCATGAGGCGCTCCCTGTTTCCTCTCAGGATCATGCCGAGGGATGCCGCCACTGCGGGGACTGCTGCGGCCGCTGCTCCAACACGATGGTTCGGGATCTGGAACGCGATGTGGCCCGTTACCAGCAGATTGGGGCGATCGAACAGCGCTGTGTCACCAACCGCTACTCGGCTCGGACATCTCATTCCGACCGGTTCGATAAATTCCTGCTCCACCGCTATCTGGGGATTCCGATCTTTCTGCTGGCGATGTTCGTGGTCTTTCAGGCGACTTTCCTTTTGGGTGAGTACCCGATGACCTGGATCGAGTCGTTCTTCTCTTGGCTGACCGACTCGATTCAATCGAGCTACCCGAACGAGAGCTTTTTAAAATCACTGATCCTCAACGGCATTATCGGCGGGGTGGGGGGGGTTCTGGTCTTTCTTCCCAACATATTGATTCTCTTTTTCTTCCTCTGTGTTTTGGAAGATTCCGGCTATATGGCCCGCGCGGCGGTGCTCAGCGACCGATGGATGCATAAGATTGGTCTGCATGGCCGCAGTATCGTCCCCCTTTTGGTCGGATTCGGCTGTACCGTTCCGGCGATGATGTCGGCCAGGATGATTACCGACCGGCGCGAGCGGCTGACGACCTTGTTTGTTCTTCCTCTGTTCAGCTGTTCGGCGCGGTTCCCCATCTATATGCTGGTGATTCCCGCCTTCTTTCCCCAGGTGTACCGTGGTCCGATTTTGTGGCTGATCTATTTAATCGGCATCATTATGGCGGTGGTGATCTCCAAAGGGGTTTCGATGGTCTTCAAAAAGGAGGAGGAAGAGCCCTTTATGATCGAACTGGTCCCCTATCACCGGCCGACCTTGCGAACCGTCGGTATTCGAACGCTGGAGCGGGGCTGGCAGTACGTCAAAAAAGCGGGGACGATCATTCTCGGAATCTCGATCATCTTGTGGTTCCTCACCTATTTCCCGGGCTTAACTCCCGAACAGAAGGAACAGTTCGAGGCGCAGCGCGCCGCTTTGCGCGCCTCGATCCCTAGTGATCAGGAATCCGAGCTGGCGGAAAAGCTCGCCGAAATCGACAGCGCCGAGGAGCAGGCGCACCTTTCGCGCAGCTGCGCCGCCGCCCTGGGGCACGCGATGGAGCCGGTCCTCAGGCCGATGGGGTTCGATTGGAAAATCGGCACCGCTTTGATCGGGGCGATCGCCGCCAAAGAGGTCTTTGTCGCCCAAATGGGGATCGTCTACTCGGTCGGCGACGCCGAAGGGGAGGGGAGAGAGGCGCTCACCAGTACCCTGCGGGGAACCTATACCCCGCTGATCGGCTTTTGCATCATACTCTTTTGCCTCATCGCCTCCCCCTGTATGGCGACTTTTGTGATGATGGCGCGCGAGAGCGGTTCCTGGAAATGGGCCCTAGCCCAGTGGGGGACGCTCACCTTCCTGGCCTGGGTGGTCACGACGCTGGTCTACCAGCTGGGGAAATAAAATATCTCCTTGAAAAAACTCCTGCAAAAAAAGCCAGCCCATTAGGGCTGGCTTTTTTGTTTTTAGGCGCGGGGGCACTGTTTGCCCGTTTACTTGAACGACTCCAGAAGGTTGTCCAGCAGCGACAGCGCCTCGGGGGTATCCTGCGTTAAGTCGAGGGCGAAGGAGGCGAGGATCGTCCCGTTTTTCTCGGTCTTGGTCCGGCCGAGATAGAGGTAGTACGAGTCGCGTCCCTCACCGACGGCCAGCGGCGTCATCACACCGAACGGCCCGGGAGTTCGAAGGTCCGGGGCGCCGTATCGGATCAGACCGAACCACAGTTCGTTCATCCACGCCGCCGTGGGGAAGTCGCCCCAGATGGGACCTTCGTCAAACGCCGTTCCGACCTGGGTCCCCAGCTCCCACCAGCCGAGGGAGACGTTCGGATTGGGGGAGGCCTCGGCGATGGCGAAGAGATCTTCTCCCCGCTCGATCGCTTCCCGGGCCGCGGGTGAGTCGCCGCGGGCGATGAGTACCGCGCCGCCCGCGGTGCCGGCGTCGTATTTCTTGACGTCGGTGTAGTGGGAGGCGAAGAAGTCGTACAGCGGTTCGTCAACCACGAAACCGGCCAGGGACTTTTTGCTGCGAACCGGGAAAATCCAGCATTCCCAATCGTTGGCAATATCGCTCCCCTCGATCGACAGCTCAAAAACCGCGGGCGTCGGGGCGGAAACTTCCGGAAGCGTGAGTGTGAGCTGGCCGATGGAACCGGTCTTGCCGGTCTGGGCGCCGGCAAAATCGATCCGGCCGCCGGCGAGTTCCTTACCGGTGTTATCTTTCCCGTTGGCGGTGATCTTCCAGGCGATGGTTCCGGCGGGGAGATCCTTCCAGCCGAAGTGCGAGAGCAAAAGCGACACTTGGGTCTGTTCTCCCGCGGTAAAGATCTTTCGGGGGCGGTCGAAGTCGGCCAGAATCGTCGACGGACCGTTAAAGCGGAAGAATCTCTCCGGGGCGATCCCATTGGGACGCGGTTCCCAGAAGGCGTTGAGGTACCCCTGCGCGGCGGTGGTGTTCTGGTTCACCGGGATCGAGACATCGGTCAGCGACCAGAACGAATAGCCGTCGCACTGCGGGTCGCTTCGGGCCGATTCCAAACCGGCCTTCTGGTAGTACCCCTGCAGTTTCTCGGCGGCACGGAGGGTCGCGCAGCCCCACTGTTCGGTCAAAGAGCAGGCGGCCAAGTCATTGCGCCACGCCTCTAAACTGACCGGCGAGACGCGGATTCCGGTGAAGCGGTCTTCCAGGTGGGAATCCATCTTGATCGCCAGGTTCAGGTATTCGTGCGCGACGAACGGGCGATTGAGGTAGTCAAACTTGCCGCGCGGCCACGGATTGATCAACCCCCCGTTGCACTCGGGCACATCCGCCCCGCCGGTGCTGTAATCGCTGTTCCCCGGCATATTCCGGCCGCCGTCCTGGTGGATGAAGAGCCGATCCGGGTCATTCTGTTTCGCCCAGCGGTAAAGAATCTCATCGGTCGGATGCATAAACCACCCTTCGTTGCCGCACGAATAGACCGCGAAGGAGGTATAGCGCCGGAAGTTGCGGAACAGTTCCTGAAGATCACGCATCGGATCGAAGGGGAATGATTCGGTCGGAATGTTGGTATAGTAGGGGAGCTCCGGCTCCAGCAGAAGCCCCGCCTCGTCGGCCGCCTCAAAATACTCCGGCAGCGGGATATGGGTGTGGTGACGGCAGAAGTTGAACCCGGCCGTCTTCATGGTTTTCATATGCTCGAGGAACCGCTGGCGGTCCGGCATTTCGATCAGCGTCATCTGGTCGCCGTTGTGGTCCCCCACGCCGCGGAAGAAGTACGGTTTGCCGTTGAGGAAGAAACGATCGCCGCGAACCTCCAGTTTGCGGATCCCGAACCGCTCGTCCCATCCGTGCAGCGCCTTGCCGTCGGCGTCGCGAAGGACGGTTTTGGCCACATACAGATACGGGTTCTCGGGGGTCCAAAGCGTTCCGTTCTTCACGGGGATCGTCAGGACATATTGACCGGCGGCGGAGACCTGTGTCTCGGCCTTCCCGACACTGTTCCCCTGACGGTCGTACAGGACGCTTTCCAGCGTCCCTTGGAATGGTTTCTCATCGGCCGCGGCGACCGTCACGCGAAGCTCGGCGGTGGGGCCGTCGATTTCACCGCGTGCCCAGACGTCGTCGATATAGACCTCGCCGGTCGCCTCCAGCTCAATGCTGCGGTAGAAGCCGCCGAAACAGTGGTTGCAGCTGAAGAACCCCTTTCGGGAGGGGGAGTCGTTGCGCACCAGAGCGAGAATCTCGTTCGGGCCGTCGAAGTCCAGAAGCGAGGCGATATCGGCTTTTTCGGTCGCGCAGCAATTATTGATATAGCAGGCCGGACGGCGATTGACCCAGATGTACGCCTCGCTTCTGACCGCCCCGATCTTCAGCCAAATATGTTTTCCTTTCCAGCTCTCGGGGAGCGTGACCATCTTGCGGTACGCCGCCACACCGTCCCAGACGTGCCGAATATTCCAGAAGGAACGATCCCACTGGCTGTTCCAGGAGCGGTTCGGGCCGGGTTCCCCCACTCCCTGGACTTCCCAGATACCGGGGACCTCGATGGGGCGGGAGTTGTTTTCCCAGTCGAAATAATTGCCGCCGCCCCAGACGGTTCCCTCTGAACGCAGATACCCCCACCACGCGTTGCTGTTGCAAAAATCCCAAGTGCCGTCCAGCGAGATATAATCGCTCAGTTCGGAGCGAACCACCGGGTTCACCACCGCCGGGGTGGTCTGTTTCCCCCAGAAAACTTCCCCGGTCTGCTGGGTGTTTTGCGCCTGGACGCCCACCGCGAGCAAGACCATGGCGGCCGCGCTTAAAAGGAATGTTCTAAGTTTCATTGAGTGCTGACTCCTTAGGGAAATGAAAGGATATCACAGTGGAATATGGTTTACGGATTCGTGCCATCCATCGCGTCGTACTCGGCGAATCGGGCCGCCGCGTTGAGGAAGTGAGCGGTGATCCAAAAGACGGTCCACGATTCGTTGTAGCCCCCGCGCAGTTTCAGCACGTCGGACATATCGCCGGCCTGCGCGAAGTTGGTCTGTTGGATCTGTTCCCCCTGACTGCCGAATTCGTCGATCAGCTGGCCGCAGGAGCGGAACATGACCTGGGAGATTTCCTTGAAGGAATCGATCCCGGTCAGTTCCCCGAGCCGTTTAATTTCCGGCGCGAAGAGAACGCCGTAGACGTCCAGATGCTGGTTCTGGACCGACACGACCGTCCAGCCGCGGCTTTTGAACGCGTGGTCGCTGAGTCGTCCCGGGGGGAGGGGGATATCCCATACCACCAGATAACTGAGGCAGACCGCCCCGGCGTGCAGGGCGTCGTCGAGATATTTTTGCTGGCCGGTAACCTCGTACATCGTTAAAAAGCCCTGAAACGCCGCCCAAGCCCCCTCTTTATCCTCACACGAGGCGTCGAGGGTTCCTCCCCAGTACGGTTCGTCCATCGATTTGTGGCGCGCGGCGTAGTAGTCGGCGGCTTTGATGGCCGCGGCGCGGAAGCGATCCGCCTCGGCGCGCTGCTGGTCGTTCTCGGCCGAAGCGTCGAACAATTGGTAGGCAAGGATCAGCGGCGCGATGAAGAACCCCTCCGCCGTTGAGACCGGCGACCAGTCGTCGGCCAAAACACGGTTGGCGGCGAAAGTAACGCTCTTTTTCAGGAAATCTTCCCACTTGCTTGTGTCGATCTCGGGGATTTTACGTCCGGCGGCGACCGCCTTGGCGAAGTTGTACATCCCCTGTCCCATCGAGACCGGGTCGCGCGAGTCGGTTTCCCAGCGATCGCCGGCGGGATCGTAGATCACCGGAAAACCGTTCTGGTCGACCGGCGCGGTGGAAAGATGGTCGAGTGAGCGCTGAGCGTAGTCGTAAATCGCCGCTGTTGGAATCCCGGACAGCCGCGACAGCCGATCGGCCAGAGGAAGGAACGAGAAGCCGCACGAGTCGGCCTGTCCGCACCAGCCGAAGACGATCTTCGGATCCATAAACGCGGGGTACATATTAAAGCCCGCGTACGTGTCCCCCTCGATCCAGCGCGTCACAGCGAAACGGAATTTCGAAAGAAGAATCGAGTCGAACGAGGGGAAACCGTCGCTGCTGTACGGCTCGAACAGCTCGATGCCGCGGCGCACAACCTTTTCAAGCCCCGTGCCGCGTTCTTCGACCGGCCACAGATCGAGCCAGAAGGTCTTCTCGATCACCTCCCCGGGGACCAGCCGAAGGGTGGCCTCGGGGTAATCCATCGGGCCGCGCTGAATCCCCTTGACGACGGACTTTAGGTCGTTGAAGCCGACATAGCCGGAGAAGATATCCAGTTCATGCGTTCCTTCCCCCGTGGTCTGAAGTCCGAGCGACCACCATTGATCGGCGACACTCCCGCGCCGCGCGGGGGAGGGGAGTGTATACAGCGCCGCGGCGTTGTGTTCGGCGGGGTCCTCAAACGAGGCGGCCGGAATCGGGAAACGATGGTCCTCAAAGAAGGCGAATTCCCCGGGACGGTTGTGATACGCGGGGACCCGTCCTTTCGTCATCTTTTCCCCGGAGGGGTTGCCGTTGTAGAGAATCCCGGGGAGGAATGTCTGAGGATCGGCCGCGTGATAGACAAAGCGGACACTCAAAGTGACATGTTCCAGCGGTTTGTCCCCCTGGTACTCAAATCGCCGAACCCCGCGAAGAAGGCCGTTCTCCTCGGTGTAGATGTCACGAAGAAGGATCTTTCCCCCATCAAGCGCCAAAGTGCCGGAAAGGACCACCGAGCCGTTGGGCAGCCGTTCCACCGATTCGGGCCGGGCAAAGCGCCAGTCGGTGGGAGCTTTCTGTTCGAATCCCAGGGCGATCGCCCAAAGCCCCTCTTCCGGCGAGGCCAGGCGAACGGTTCCGCCGCCATCTTTTAGAACCACTCCCTGCCGGTCGGCCTGCCAGGAAAACTGACTTTCCCAAAGCGATTCGCCCCAGGCGCCGCTAAGCGGGATGAACAGGAGTGTGGAAAACAACAGCGACAGCAGGCAGCGGAGGTTCCGATTCATGGTCGTTATCTCTGGAGGGATAAAGGGTGGGGGCAAAACAATCTTCAACGAGTCAAGTATAACGGGAAGCGGGACGACTTTCCACAAACCCTCCGGAAAACAAAAACGAGGAGGACGGCCCGCG
>CADBTE010000301.1 GCA_902797455.1 uncultured Planctomycetota bacterium
CAGTCGATTCTCACATACCCAGGGAGTGAAAGATGTCCGTTTCGCTGACACTGAATGATATTCGCGACCGTGCCCGCAAGTTTTCGAAAGATTGGGCGGGGAAACACCGCGAGGAGGCGAGTGCCCAGGCCTTTCAAATCGAGTTTTTTGATCTGTTCGGAATCAATCAGCGGGTTGTATCTGAATTTGAGCATAAGGTCTCGCTTGGGGGGAAGAGAAACGGCTACATCGATCTGTTCTGGAGGGGGATGATACTGATCGAGATGAAGTCGACCGGCAAAGATATGGAGAAGGCCTATCAGCAGGCCAGAGAGTACGCGCTGGCACTTAAGCCGGTGGAACAACCGAAACTGATTCTGATCTGCGATTTTCAGCATTTCCACGTCTACGATTTGGATGACCCGGACGTGGACGGCAACCCCAAAAAGACTGTTTTCACGCTCGATGAACTGGCCGAAAAGATCGACATTTTCGGCTATTTTCTCGGATATCAAAAGCGTCCCTACGAAGATCAGCTCGACGCGAATATCAAAGCCGCCGAACGGATGGGAAAGATCCACGACCGGCTCAAAGAGATCGGCTACACGGGCCACCAACTGGAGCTCTATTTAGTGCGGCTGCTCTTCTGTATGTTCGCCGACGATACCGGGATCTTCCCGAAAGACGCTCTGTTGAACTACCGCCGGGAACGAACCTCGGAGGACGGCAGCGATTTGTCGGGGAAACTCAGCGAGTTCTTCACTGTTCTCGATCAGCCGGAAGAAAGACGGCTCAAAACCCTTGATGAGCGGCTCGGGGTATTCCCCTACGTCAACGGAGAGCTCTTTACCGAACGAATCGACCCGGCGGGGTTTGATCGCGCCTCGCGCGAGGATCTGATTGAATGTTCCCGGTTTGACTGGAGCAAAATCTCTCCGGCCATCTTTGGCGCGATGTTCCAGTCGGTCCTCGACCCGTCGGAACGCCGGAATTTGGGGGCGCACTACACCAGCGAGGAGAATATTCTCAAGGTGCTCCACCCCCTGTTTTTGGACGAACTGTGGGAAGAGTTCGCCAAAATCCGCGCCTTAAAAATCGGCAAGGAAAACAAACTCAACGCCTTCCACGAAAAAATCGCGCGTCTTCGGTTCCTCGACCCGGCCTGCGGGTGCGGCAACTTCCTGGTGGTCGCTTACCGGGAACTGCGTATTTTGGAATTGGAGATTCTCCGAGAGCTCCACGCCGGCAGCGAGGACCGCCGGCTCGATATCGATGCCATCTGCAAGGTGAACGTCGATCAATTCTATGGGATCGAGCTGGAGGAGTTTCCCTCCCAGATCGCCCGGGTGGCGCTTTGGCTGACTGACCATCAGATGAATCAGCTGGTGAGCCGCGAGTTCGGCCAGCAGTATGTCCGCATTCCGCTCAAACACGCCCCGACGATCCGCTGCGCCAACGCGCTGACCTTCGACTGGGAAGAGCTGATCCCGAAAAAGAATCTCCGTTATATCTTCGGCAATCCCCCGTTCCGGGGAGCCCGCTATATGAGTCCCGAGCAAAAGAAGGAACTGTTCGGGGTTTTCACCGACGTGGATCACAGCGGGAACCTCGACTATGTCACCTGCTGGTATTACAAGGCCGCCGAATATATCCACGGCACGGCGATCCGCTGCGCGTTCGTCTCGACCAACTCCATCGCCCAGGGGGAGCAGCCGGCGATCCTTTGGAAACCGCTGACGGAGCGGTTCGGTGTGCGCCCGCAATTCGCCCACCAGACCTTTAAATGGTCGAACGACGCGCCCAGGGCGGCGGCGGTTCACTGCGTCATCATTGGCTTTGGAGGAGAAGAATTTAAGAAGAAAAAACTCTATACCTACCAGTCACTTACCTCCGATCCGGAGGAACATGTTGTGGACCACCTCAACACCCTGCTGACCGATTCCCCGGCGCGCGCGGTGGCGTCTCGATCCCGGCCACTTTGCGATGTCCCGGAAATCGGGATCGGCAATAAACCGATCGACGGCGGAAACTACCTTTTCAAGGATGAGGAAAAGAACGCCTTCCTGGCCGAGGAACCGGGAGCCGCCCCCCTGTTTCGCCGCTGGTACGGCTCGAGGGAATTCATTCGGAATGAGGTTCGCTGGTGCCTCGATGTGCGCGACGCTTCCCCGGCCCTTCTCAAGACTCTCCCCCAGGTTCAAAAGCGTATCGAGGCGGTGCGGCAGTACCGACTCGCCAGCATCAGCCCGCAGACAAGGCAATTGGCGGAAACTCCGAGAAGCTTCCACGTGGAGAATCGCCCCCGGGGGAATTATCTTTTGATACCTAGTGTATCGTCAGAAAGGCGCGCCTATGCCCCCATCGGGTTTATGCCGCCAGAGCTGATGGCCAGC
>CADBTE010000302.1 GCA_902797455.1 uncultured Planctomycetota bacterium
CGCCGAGGTGATCGCCCGGCCGCGCCAGGCCTGGTGAGGAGCGATCCCCAGCACCCAGGCGATCGTCGCGGCGACATCGTATCCGGCGACCACATCGGTGATTTCACCCGGTTTGACGCCGCAGCCGAGGATCAGGAAGGGAGCTTCCATCTCTTCCATCGTCTCACCGCCATGTCCCTTCTCGATTCCGCCGTGATCCGAGGTAAACATCACGACGGTATCCTCGAAGCGATTGTTCGCCTCCAAATAGTCGAGCAGCTGACCAAGGAAACCATCGAGCTTTTTGACCGCGTCGTAATATTCCTGGGTTCCCCAGCCGATACCGTGCCCGGTACCATCCGGCTCCGAGAAGTAGATGAACGCCAAAGTAGCGTCTTTCTCATACTCCAGACCGAGCCGGCAGACTTCCTCGTCGTTTTCGGCGAACTGGTCGGCATTCATCGCCTTCTTGTCGAAGAGATAACCGATCCCATCCCAGGAGTAGCATGCGCACAGCTTCGCTTCCGGGTAGGTTTGGCGAGCCAGGTAGAAGATATCGGGGAAGAGCCCGTTCTCGGTCAGGAAGGCACTCGGGAGATCCGGGGCCTTGCTCCCCCAGGTGCGGAAACCGTGAAGCTCCGAACCTGCTCCCATGAGGATAGTCGCCCAGTTGAGCGCGCTGGCCGAGGGGATAATGCTCCGCTTCTTGAGCGTCCAGGCGCCGCGGTCACGAAAACGGCTGAGGTTCGGGAGCTGGTCCCACTGGACATAGTTCCCGCCGTACCCATCGTAGCCGATGAGGATCACATGCTTGGCCCCGACCGGGGATTTGACGAAATCCTGAGCCGAAGCACCCGTCATCACCAAAAGCGAAAGAATCATCGCGCACAGAGCGATTTTTCCTGACATCATCTGTTTCATTGCTGAGTCTCCTCTTGAAATACTGTGATCCACCAAACGCGGAAGGCGGAAATGCGGGACGACGCGGCCAAACAGCGCGGCGGCGCACATTTTGCATGGTAGACCGATTATATCGGGGGGAAAATCAAAAAACAAGCTAAGCACCATTTCCCTTCCCCGCGCCGCACCAGACGATTGAAGAAAGGGAACTTGAGACGATAATATCCGATGGACGCGGTCCGGGTGACCGAAAACAACCGGGAAAATACAAGTAAAGCCGTTTCGCCGGCTTTCAGGAGGATAAGCGTATGTCGAACGAAGGGTTCATTCAGGCGGCTCCCAAAGGGAACCGGCTTCATATCGCCATTTTCGGGCGCCGCAACGTCGGAAAGTCGTCGCTTATCAACGCCCTGACACGACAAAAGACCGCCATCGTCTCGGACACGGCGGGGACCACAACCGATCCGGTCGAAAAACCGATGGAATTTCTCCCCCTCGGGCCGGTTCTGTTCATCGACACCGCGGGGATAGACGACACCGGCGAGCTGGGAACGCTGCGGGTTGAAAAGAGCCGCCAGGTACTCGACCGGACCGATATCGCCATCCTCGTCCTCGATGTCACCCGCGATCAGGGAGGATGGTCAGCGTGGGAAGAGGATCTCCTGGCCGAATTCGACCGGCGCCGTACCCCGCTGGTCATCGTCCGAACGAAGTCGGACCTGATGGAAGGCCCCCTTCGCGCCGATTGCCCCCCCAAACTGGCCGAGCGAAAAGTCCCAGTGGTCGAGGTCACGACCCCGCCCGACGGAAAAACCAGCGGCGTGACCGAGCTTCGCGATGCCTTGGTCACACTCGTCCCGGACGATTTTCTCACCCCCCCGCCGATGGCCGCCGACCTTCTTCCCCCCGGGGAGCTGGCGATTCTCGTCACTCCGATAGATAAGGAAGCGCCCAAGGGAAGACTGATCCTCCCTGAAGTTCAGGCGATCCGCGACCTGCTCGACCACCGGCAAATGGCACTGGTCGTCCAGACCAGCGAACTGGCCGAGGCGCTTCGCCGCGTGAAAGCGGCCCTGGTGATCACCGACTCTCAGGCCTTCGCCCAAGTATCGGCGATTGTTCCCGAATCGATCCCCCTGACCTCTTTCTCCATCCTCCTGGCGCGGCAAAAAGGGGATTTCACCGTTCTTCTGGCGGGAGCCAAAACAATCGGGAAGCTCGGTGCGAACGCGAAAATCCTCATCGCCGAGGCGTGCACGCACCATCCGATCGCCGAGGATATCGGAACCGTTAAAATCCCCCGCCTCCTGAAAAAACGGCTTGGGGAATCGATCACGATCGGGCATGCCCAGGGGCACGATTTCCCGGACGACGCTCATCTGGCCGAATGGGATCTGGTGATCCACTGCGGCGGCTGCGTCTGGAATCGCCGGGAGATGCTCCGGCGGATCAGCCGCTGTGTCTGTTCGGCTGTTCCGGTGACCAACTACGGTCTGGCAATCGCGTCGCTTACCGGTATTCTGGACCGCGCGGCGGCCCCGGTCCTGAACAGCGTCGGACGCGGCGGGAACACCGAAAGGTGAAAGAGTTATTCGAGAACATGAATACCCCCGACTTTCACTTGAAACTGATCGACCGAATCGAAGTACTCTCGGAACCGGAACAAAGGGCCAATCTGCTCATCCGGCTCCTGGTTCCGACAGCGATCCTGTCCCCGGACGCCTCCAGCGCGGCGGCGCTGGCCGAGCGGATCAAAGCCGTGATTCGGGCTTTGGCCGCCCAAGACGAGCGCGATTATCTCCTTGGGCTTTTGGCCGCGGAGATCACGCGAATCGAGCACCACTTAGGCCATTATCGCGGTGCCCCCGCGCTGTTCGGCAAGGCGGCCGCCGAGGATATACTCGAGACGATTCAAAACGGAGACGACCGGCAGGAGGGGTATTTCTTCCTCGGCCAAAGCGCCGCCGCCGCGACAGATCGCCGGCGCGCGCTGTTTTGCGCCGAGGCGATCGAGGATCTGTACAGCTTCGAAACCATCCTAAGGATATTGATTATCTCACAGCGGCAGCGCTTCCCCGATCGGCCGCTCGACACCGAGCTGGCTGAACAGATCGAGTCGGAGGACGGCCGTGTGCGCCTCGGCGGCGCGCTGGCGGAGCTGCTGTGCCGATGGAATCGCTGGGACGCGGCGGAAATTGAACTCGGTAAAGCCAAAGCGATCTTTGACACCATCGAGGATCCACCGCGCCGCCAGCGGCTTATAAGTGACCTGTTTACCCTGAAGCTTCCTGTTTCGCTGTTGGAGCGATTTATTCCGCCTTTGGTGTCGATCCCGAATCGGTACCGTGTCCTGGAGGCACACAGTCGTGCGGAGGTCAACGATGCTCTCCGCTGCCTGGAACTGCTGGAACAATCGTGTGATCCCCAAACACGCAATCGCCAAGACGCCGATACGGCGGTCACGGCCGCCGCGCTGGCCTACCGCGCCAAGAACCGGGAGGCCGGACGCAGCTGGACACGTGCCGCGCTGGAAAAAATAGCGGAGGTCGAAAACCCAACCGCCCGGGCCGTTTTGTATCGAACGCTGCTGGGGGCTCTGTACGAAGCCAGCGAAAACAAGGCCGCCGCCCGCGTTGGTGAAATACTGGCCGATACGGCCGACTGGGTCGGGCCGGACGATTTTCGCGCTTTCCAGTGGCGTGAGAATCTGACCCTTTGGTCACGGTGGGGGGAAGAGGGACTGTTGGCGAAGTACATAGAGCGAATTCCGCGGGCCGAGCGAATCGTGGTGACCGCCATCGGACGGGTGGGTCGGACTCCCATACCGGAGGATAGATGGTTCGACGAGCTTTCTTCCCCGCTTTGGGGACTCGATCCCCCCGAGAACAGCTGCGCGGCACTGGTCAAAATCGAGCGTCTGCGCGCTAGAACGCGGCTTGAAGCGCAAGGGGCGCACAGTATAATGGACGAAGGGGCGGTGTCGCTGTTTTTTGAGCCGCAGCTCCCCCCCTTCGGCCAGCGCTGCAGCGGCCGTTAACCGTCCGTCTAAAACATTTAAGGAGTGTGTCGGTGAGTATTCAACTCCCTCAAGGATACCGTTTCGCCGGGGTTCACTGCGGTGTTAAGCCCAACACCACCAAACGCGATGTCGCGCTGGTCGTCTCCGAGCGCGACGCCGTCGCTGCCGGCGTCTACACACAGAATCTTGTCTGCGGGGCCCCGGTTCAGTTGGATCGCGCCCGTACCCCCGCCGCCGGCTTCCGAGCCGTGGTCACCAACTCGGGGGTCGCCAACGCCTGCACCGGTGAGGAGGGGCTCAAAAACGCCGAGCAAATGGCGGTCTGGGCCGCCCAGACCGTTGGCGCCGCCGGACAGCAGGCGCTGGTCCTCTCCACCGGCGTGATCGGCATTCAGCTCCCGATGGAAAGAATCGAAGAGGGAATCCGCGCCGCGGCAGCGCAGCTGGCCGCCACGGAAGAGGGCTTCCATAACGCCGCCCACGCGATGATGACCACCGACACCAAAGAGAAGGTCGTTTCCAAATCGTTCATTAACTCCCGTGGAAAGACCATTACCCTTGCCGGTATGTGCAAGGGGGCCGCGATGATCGGCCCAAATATGGCGACGATGCTCTGTGTCCTGATGACCGACGCGGCCCTCGATCCGGCCGACGCCCAGGCGATGCTCAAGCACTGCGCCGACGAGACCTTTAACTGCATCAGTGTCGAAGGGCATACCAGTACCAGCGACTCGGTTCTTCTTTTGGCCAACGGAGCCGGTGATGACCAGCCGATGGAAGAGGACGACCGCAATCGCTTTGCCGACCTTCTTCTTCTGGTCTGCTCAGAGCTGGCGCGAATGATCCCCAACGACGGTGAGGGAGTTTCGCACCTGATCACCGTCAACGTCTATGGCCTGGCCACGCGGGAAGACGCCAAGGCGATCGCCCGAACGGTCGCCAACGACGTTCTGGTCAAAACGGCGATCTGCGGCGCCGATCCGAACTGGGGCCGAATCGTCTCGGCCGCCGGACGCGCCGGCGTCCCGTTCGACACCAAGAAGGTGGCGCTCAAAATCAATGGGCATCTCCTCTACAAAGACGGCGCGCCGGTGGAGTTCGACAAGCCGCTGGTGACCGAGGCGATCCGTTCTCAGCGCGAGACCGTCTTCCAGCTCTTCTTCGAGGAGGGGGACGAGGCGATTCGTTTCTGGACCAGCGATCTGACGCCGGAATATGTTCATATGAATGCCGATTACACCACCTGACGGTATATACCACCCGAATATCACTTGAAAGAAAACGATGGCAATCCTCATTTCCCAAAAAGCGATCGAAGAGGTTAAAAAGGTCAAACAGGCCCAAAACCTCGGTGACGAATCGGTCCTCCGCATGACTATCCTGGGGGGGGGCTGCAGCGGAATGCAATACTCCCTCGGATTCGATACCGAGTTCAATCCGATGGTCGATACGCGCTACGACTTCGACGGCGTATCGCTGGTGACGCGCAAAGAGTACGATCTGTTCCTCGATGGAACCGAGATCAGTTTCGTCGACACCCCCACCGCCAAAGGGTTCTCGATCGATAACCCGAACTTCCCCGCGGGGAGCGGATGCCCCGGCTGCGGTCACTAAAGATATTTTTTCGCGGGAAGCGTGTGCTTAGCGGAGGAAGAAGCTATGGCAAAAGATTATTATCAGGTCCTCGGTGTTTCCAAAAGTGCCACCAGCGAGGAGATTCAAAAGGCCTACAGAAGTTTGGCCCGAAAGTATCATCCCGACATGAATCCGGATGATCCCGAGGGGGCTAAGAAAAAATTCCAAGAGATTCAAGAGGCCTTCGACACCTTAAACGACCCGGAGAAGCGAAAGCAGTACGATCAATTCGGCGCTGATTATCAGCAGTTCGCCGGCGGCAATCCCTACGCGGGGGGCGGCCCGTTCGCAGGAGGCAACCCCTTTGGCGGCGGCAATCCGTTCGGTGGAGGGAGCTTCACCGCGGGGCCAAACGGGATCAATATCGGTGATATCCTCAGCGACCTGTTTGGCGCCCGCCAGACGCGTACCCCGCCCCGCACCGGCCCAAAGGTGGGTGAGTCGATCACGCTGGGACTCAACATTTCGCTGCGCAGCGCCGTTTTAGGAGATACCATTCCCCTGCAGTATACGCTGGGAGGGGAATCGAAGAAGGTCGACGTCAAAATCCCAATTGGGATCGAGGATGGCCAAAAGATTCGCCTCAAGGGACTGGGCAAGCCCGGTCTGCGCGGAGGCGCCAACGGCGATCTGTTCCTGCAAATCACCACTCTCCCGCACCCCAACTTCACCCGTCAGGGGAAGAACCTCTATCTCCATGTCCCGGTCTCGCTTAAAGAGGCGGTTCTCGGCGCTAAGATTGACGTCCCCTCCCCCGCGGGAACGGTAAGCGTTAAGATCCCAGCGGGAAGTTCCACGGGGACAAAACTCCGCCTGAAGGGTCAGGGGATCAAGAAATCGGCCCGGGACGACCAGCCCGGTGATCTGTTTGTCGAGTTTATTGTCGACCTTCCAAAAAAGTGGTCCGAGCACGATATCAACTGTATCAAAGAGCTCGAAATCGACGAAACCCCGACGAAAAAGGCCCGCGAAAAAATCGCCTTCTAAAGGGGACCCATATTCTGCGACCGTATGGATTCGATCGACATCATCTACGAAGAGGGGCCGGTTCTGGCCTGCAATAAGCCCTCGGGGCTCCTCACTCAGGCACCGGAGGGGATTGATTCGCTCGAGGCCCGGATCAAGGCGTTCTTGATCGAGCGCGAAAACAAACCGGGCGGCTGTTACCTCGGGGTTCCCCATCGTCTGGACCGTCCGGCTTCGGGGGTGATTGTCTTTGCCAAGCACGTGCGAGCCGCCCGGCGAATCTCCGATCAAATCGCCGCGCGTCTGGTAAAAAAGACCTACTGGGCACTGGTCTCAGGAACGGTTCCCGAAGAAAGCGGAACCTGGACCGACTATATGCGCAAGATTCCCGGCCGCGCTGAGTCGGAGATACTCTCCCCCATCCACCCTTCGGCACGTGAGGCGATTCTTCATTTTCAAACCAGACAGCACCTCAACACTGTTTTGGGGCCGGTCACCTGGCTGGAAATCACCCTCGAGACGGGGCGGACCCATCAGATTCGGCTCCAGGCCTCTTCGCGCGGGTTCCCTATTTTAGGCGATACCCTCTACGGCAGCACCGCCCCGTTCGGTCCCCAATACGAAGATGAGCGTCAGCGCGCCATCGCGCTGCACTCCCGGAAGATGGTCTTCTCCCACCCGATGACCGGTGAAACAATTGACCTGACCGCGCCGGTTTCTCCCGCCTGGAAAGAGCTCATCCCGACGATAGACTAGGGATAAGCCGCCCAAGCCGCGAGCAAACACCAACTCAAGAACCGCTGGACGCTAGCGGTTCTTTTTTTTCTTTGAGGCAGGTTCTTTAGGCTCGTCCTCTTCGCTCAGTTCCCCCTTCCATCGGCTCAAAAGCGTCAGAGCGTCGATCGGCGTCAAGGTATTGGGATCCAATTCACGAAGTTCGTCGAGAACCGGATGATTCTCAGGGCCAAAAAGTGAGAACTGAACCACCTGCTCGCTGGCGGACCGGGTATGCTTAGGATGCTCAAACGGCGTCGAACCGACCTGGCGCAAAAGATCCCCCATCGCCTCCCGCGCGGCGTCCATATGGGAAGATTCCAGTTCCTCGAGGATCCGTTTCGCCCGGTGAATGACCGGCGAGGGGATACCGGCCAGCCGAGCGACGTGGATTCCGTAGCTCTTGTCGGCCGGGCCGGCGACAATTTTATGGAGGAAGGCGATATCGTCC
>CADBTE010000303.1 GCA_902797455.1 uncultured Planctomycetota bacterium
CCAG
Organism: uncultured Planctomycetota bacterium; assembly: GCA_902797455.1. Taxonomy (GTDB): domain Bacteria; phylum Planctomycetota; class Planctomycetia; order Pirellulales; family Thermoguttaceae; genus RUG695. Next base: position 5 of record CADBTE010000303.1, read on the forward strand.
ACCGGCGAATCGTTCCGGCTCGCGCCGCTGATCTTCCTCGGCCGCGGCGATCGCTCGGTTCATCAGTTCCGTGGCCTTGACCAAGGCGGCTGTATCGAGCCAGTCGTACGTCGTCTCCATATAGCAGCTGAGATTGATGTCGGAACGAACGGCGGTCTCGGTGATAAGGTCGAGATATTGGCGCAGCAGCGATCCTACAGCGGGCGAGTAATAGCCGGTCAGAAAATCGTTCTCAATTTCCCGCTGGTCGAGCGACGGGTTCCACATCAATTTGGAAATGAGGTAGCAGCGCAGCCGGACGAAGTCGCCCGCCGCGCACCAGCTGTCCGCCTGCTCGTAGATGCCGACGGCATGGTTCCGGGCGTAGAAGCGGATATTGGGCGCCAGTACCTGAAGATTCGGGTGGGGGAGCATATAATTGCTGAAGTTAGTGACGTAATCCCAGACGAAGAGCCGTTTGGCGATGGCGCTCCACTTTTCGATCTGCTCCACGAGCGATTGATTGTTCCCTCCTTCCTCCACGGGGGTTAGAAAGGAGTTCCCGATGGCACAAAGCCGAATCAAGATATTGTCGCGCGGCCGGGCCTTGGCGGGGGCAAAACGGGTTGACAGATAGGCGAGTGTCTCGACCACGACGTCGGGATGCTCTTTTTCCACCGCCTCGGCGACATCATTGACAAAGGTGATCAGCGGCCCCGACTGCGAACCGTTCTCATCGACGAGTCTTTGACACTCGGGACACTGACACCACCGGCCGCAGTCGTTCTGGCTGATCGAGATGATCTTCGATTTTGGATTTTCGTCGAGGATACGCAGGACGCTGCGTATAAACTCCTGTTTCATCTCCGGATTCGTCAGGCAGAGCTGTCCATTGTCTTTCAGCCGCCGACCATCGACCAAGGCGTACCAGTCTGGGTGTTCGTCGAAAAAGTCCTTCGGCGGGAGAATCAGGCAGAAGGTATGACTGCCCAGACAGATTGTCACATATCCGCCGAATTGCGGGGGAATCGGGGGACCGTTGATTTTTCTCCGGGCGCAAAAGATACCCCCCTCTTCCCCTTGACGAACATCCAGGTAACTGGTGTCTCGCCAAAAAAAGGTCGGCTGATAGCGAAGAGCCGGCGGGGTGATATCCAGCCGTTGAATGTTGGGGATGGTCGATTCGGTTCGGGTCCACCATCGGCACCCGACATAATCTTCTAAGAACGTGTAGACCGCGTAGAGCATCCCGCGGTCGGGATGCCCGGAGAAAACAATCGATTGACCCGCCGTGTGAAGGATAATTCCATCCTGGCCAAGAGTCTCTTCCGGCTCGGCGCCGACGGAGGCGAGCAATTGTTTCGACTGCTTCCCCGGCCCGATGACCAGGAGCTTCTGTTTATCCTTGGCTTTTTCCTCAATTTGGCTTTCCGAGAGGATCGGAAAATCGGCCCCCGTGACCTGGTTTAAGAACGAAGCCAGCTCCTCGGCGGCGGTCTGCTGAACCGCCGTCGGCGTCTCGGGGTGGACGATGCTGTAGTCGGTTATGCCGCCGCTGGCCAGGCGAAACGTTTGTTCCTCGGCAAGAAGCGGGAAGACGGCCAAAACCAGCGGCGCGCAGAGGGCCGCGAAGGTCACGGGGGATTTTTTCATGGGGTAATAATCCTGCTGGACGAATCCTACTGGCGGATAAACACCACACGGTCGATATAGAGGTTTTGCACCGCCTCGGGATGATCGGTCGGGGCGATCCAAAAATGGGATGTGGTCCCGATTTTGACAATCCCCAGGTCGATTGTCTTATACTCTTCTTTCCCCAATTCGGAGCTTTTGAGCGTACGATGGAAGGTATTGCACGTCCGGCCAAAATCCCAGATGCCGATTTCGAGCGCGTCGCTGTCGTCCCCTTCGACCGCCTGGCAGCGGGCCCGCAGAATCATCCGCGCGCTGACAAACCCCTCTTCATCGGGGGCGGCTGCGGACGGGGAGCGCAGCTGAAAAATCGGGGAGGGAGCCCAGCCGACCTCCCACTCGTGATGGTTCCCCGGCAGGCGAACCGCCCGGCCGTTGTCCGCCGCGGCGTCGTCCTCGCGGAAAGAGAGCTTGCCCACAGCGCCCAGAGGCATGGCGAATTCTTCCAGGTTGTACCATGTGTCGCGGGGGAGGTCTTTGACTTCCTCGGGAATGACCAACTTAGATCGAACGATCTCGTGAAGACTCTCCAGCCAATCGCCAAAGTTCGCCTCTCCCCCTTCCACGGCGCTGGTGACATGGTTTTTCTCCAGCAGCGCGACGTACTCTTTGTAGTACTCTTCTCCTTCAGCGACGGGGGAGGGGATATTATGGGAGAGAAGATCCATCTGGCGAATGGGCCACTCACTCAGCCACGCGAGGTGGACGGGGATCGATTCACGCTCGAGCTTATCGGCAAGACCCGCGAAACGTTCCGGAGAGTGTTCTTCGTCGTCACGTGCCACGGCGATCGCCCGATTCATGAGGTTCGTCGCCTCCACCAGCGTCGGTGTGTCGAGCCAGCCGTAGGCCGAATCCATAAAGCAGCCCAGATGGATATTTTTCTCTGCGGCGCGTTTGGTGAGAAGATCAAGATACTGGCGCAAAAGCACCCCCACGTTCGGCGAATAGTAACCGTTTAAAAACTCTTTTTCCAGCGCTCTTTGATCGAGGTCGGGGTTCCACAGGAGCTTGGAGATCACCCAGTTGCGAAGCCGGACAAAGTCTCCCGCCGAACAGAAAACGTCCCCCTGTTCGAAGATGCCGACCACGTTGTTTTTCACGAAGAAACGAATGTTGGGACCAAGCACGTGAAGATTCGGATGAGGAAGCATATAACAGTGGAAGTCGGTGACGTAGTCCCAGACGAAGAGCTGCTTGGAGATGGCACTCCACTTCTCGATATTTTCCACGAGCGACTGGTTGAGTCCCCCCTCTTCCAATGGGGTCAGGAAGGAGTTCTCGATCGTGCAAAGCCGAATGAGAACGTTGTCTCTGGGCCGAACCTTCGAAGGGGCGAAACGTGTGGCCTGATAGGCGAAGGTGTTGACGATGACGTCGGGATGTTCCTTCTCGACGGCCTCGGCGACCTCGTTGATGAAATCGATCAGCGGTCCGGATTGAGAACCGTTCTCATCGACGCACTTTTGACAGTCGGGACACTGGCACCATCCGGCGCAATCGTCCTGACAGATCGATATGTTGTTTACCTCCGGATGCTCGTCCAGGATCTGCAGGGTGTTGCGGATAAACTCCTTCCTCATCTCGGGGTTCATCAGGCACAGCTGTACGTTCCCCCTGGTCCGCTTGCCGTTGATCAGGGGGTACCAATCGGGATGCTCATCGAAATATTTGTCCGCCGGAAGAATGATGTAGAAGGAGTGGCCAAAAAA
>CADBTE010000304.1 GCA_902797455.1 uncultured Planctomycetota bacterium
CGGGCGCGCTGAATCAGCTCGGCCAACCTTGACTCGGGGATCAGCTGGGTCACGGGGATGCCTCCAACAGAGGTACAGCTGGCCAGCGGGACCATCGTATCGCCATGGCCGCCGAGAAGCATCGCCGAGACATCCTCGACACTGACATCGAGTTCAGCGGCGATGAAGGCGGCGAAACGAGCCGTATCGAGAACACCCGCCTGACCGATCACCCGATGTTTGGGGAAACCGGTCACCTCCAGCGCGCGCTGGGCCATCGCGTCGAGGGGATTACTCACCAAAATCATCACCGCCTCGGGAGATGTTTTGGCGATATTCTCAGCGACCTGACCGACGATTTTGGCGTTCGTCGCCAGAAGGTCGTCACGACTCATTCCGGGCTTGCGGGGAATGCCGGCGGTGACCACCACCACATCGCTGTCGGCGGTATCGGCGTAATCGGTCGTACCGGCGATACACGCGTCGAACTTCATGATCGGTGCGGCCTCGGCCAGGTCAAGCGCTTTCCCCTTCGGCATATCACCGGCTGCCGGAATATCGAGAAGGACAATGTCTCCCAACTCGGCGGCGGCCGCCCAATGCGCGCAGGTCGCGCCGACATTTCCCGCGCCGACGATACTGATTTTCGCTCGTTTCATCAAAAATACCTCTCCTCATACTGGCTGAGACACACGCCTCCCCGGTTCGCGAATCGGCAAACGGGGATAACAGCCCCAATTATATCCCGCGGCTCTTGTTTGGGGAGTATCGCCGCGGTACACTAAACACAGGTGAATGTCCCCGCAGCCATAACTCAAAGGAAGAACAATGACCACCAAAAAACGCTCCTTTGTCCTGATCCTTCAAATATCGGCGCTCCTTCTCGTTTCCGCCGCGCTTCGCGGCGGCGAACCGATACGTCTGCTCTTCGTCGACCGCGGCCATCCGTACGACGAACCGGCGTTTATGGCGATGCTCGATTCCTTCGGCGACTCGCTGGCGATATCGCGCGCCCATCTTCCCGAGGACCAATCGATGATTGCCCCGAGCGCGAAAGACCTTTACGATGTCGTTCTGTTTTACGACCAGGACCAAACCCCCATTTCCGACGAGGCGATGGCCGACTATCGGGCCTTGTTCGATACGGGAATCGGTATCTTCGTCCTTCATCATCACTTAAGCGCGCACCCGGAACGCCCTGATTTTTGGGAGCTGGCCGGCGGCTGCTATGTCTTTGAGTCCAACCGGAACATCGGCGGACAGACCCTTCCGCTGGGGGATTATCACCATGACGAAATCGTCCGGGTCCACGTCGAGAAAAAGCACCCCATTGTTGAGGGAGTCGACGATTTTACCATCGTGGATGAGGTCTACGAAAACGCCTATGTCTCCCCGGAAGTGGAGACGCTTTTGACCACCGACCATCCCAAATCGATCAAACAGATCGGCTGGCTGTGGAACAAACACCGCTCGCCTGTGTTTACCTTAGAGCTGGGGCATGACGCTCAGGCCTACAACAACCCGAACTTCCGCCGGATTTTCATCCAGGCGATCCGCTGGCTAAAAGAGCAAAGCGACGAAATTCGAAAGTGAAAACCAGTCTCGGACGACCGGTTCACAAAGAGGTTCACTTCCCCCCGCGCCCGGCGCTGTCGCGTCGGGCGTGAGGCTGATCGGACCAGCCGAGCTTCTCTCGCAGTGTCTTGTAATAGTTCTTTCCCGGAATCCGGATCAGCCGGGCGGCAAACGGGGCCTTGCGGATCTCGACTCGATCGCCGGGGAGCATCGTCAGATCCGAATCCCCGTCGACAACGACAAAGACCGGACGGTTGACGACCCGCAGCTCGTAAAGCCGATCAGCCGAATCGACCACCGGTCGGTAGCTCAGGGAATGGGGACTGATCGGAGAGACGACAACAGCGTTGAGGTCCCGGCGCAGGATAGGCCCGCCGGAGGAAAGGTTGTGCGCCGTGGAGCCGGTCGGCGTACTGACGATCAAGCCGTCGCCATGATAGGTGGCGACGGTCAGTCCGTCGATCGCCAGTTCGATATTGAGGATCTCAAACGGAGGCCCCCCCTGGATTACCACCTCGTTGACCACCATTTTGTGGGCAATGGGAACCTCGCCTCGCTCGTTCTCCCGCGCGAGAATCTCGTCGGAAACATAGGTTCCGTCGTCCACCAGGTCGGTCCGGCGGCGCCAAAGAATACATTCCAGAAGAATATGCTCCCGGAAAGTGAAGGAACGGAAACCGGGAGAATCAAGAAAGGGGATCAACTCGTCCGGCATCAGGGCCGAAAGGAAGGCGAGTGTACCGACATTGACCGGAAGAAGCGGAATCTGACGGCGGCCGAGCTGATGAATCGAGCGCAGAAGCGAACCATCCCCGCCAAAGACAATCGCCAGCTCCGCGTCACAGGAGGAAAGATCGACCTGACCGGTCAGGTCGATCGCCTCGATCTTCAGCCGCTTTTTCAGCTGGGGGGTCAAGCGTTTGACCGTCTCGGGGACTCCCGGGCGCCCGCCGTTCCCCAACAATACTGTCTTCATCATCTTTCGCATCTAAGCCGTTTGCCGCCAGTACCACCTGATTCTTCTCACCGGCTCGCAGCCGTCGGGGGATATTAGCCCGGCGGCCACGCGAAGCCGCGGCCGCCAAGAACATGGAAGTGCAGATGCGGCACCGTCTGACAGGCGTCCGGGCCGCAGTTCGAGACGACACGGTAACCCGATTTCGCGATACCGTTGTCCTCAGCCAGACGGGCGATGACACAAAAGATATGCCCAACCAGCTCGGCGTCTTCCGGAAGAATCGCCGAGGTCGAGGGGATCGGCTTTTTCGGGATCACCAGAATATGAACCGGCGCCTGGGGAGAGATATCGCGAAAGGCCAGGCACTGATCGTCCTCATAGACGATATCCGCGGGGATCTCTCGGTCAATGATTTTGCTGAACAGGGTCTTTTCAGCCATAGAACACCTTTCTTAGCCAAACCAGGCAAGAATTGTCAGGCACACTTGCGTTTGCGGACTCGAGTCGACTGCAAAAGCGGATCACAAATCGGAATGGCCGACTTATTCTCGCGCGGAAGCAGATCGTCCGTCTCGCGGATCGAGACGCGCGGGGTCTTTTTGCGGGACTTCGGCCGAGCGTGCTCCGGAGCGGGAGTGGCGGCTTCCTCGCTGCAGGGAGCGACCAGCTCTTTGTTTGATCGCTTGATGATGCCGGCAATGAATTCACCGAAGATACGAAGATCGAGGACCGTGGCGCTCGGCGCCTCGGGGTGGAACTGCGTTCCAATGGCGAACCAGTCATCGCGAATCGACTCGATAGCCTCCACCACGGAGTCGGGGCACTTGGCCGTCACCAAAAAACCGTCAGCGACATCGTCAATAGCCATATGGTGGATACTGTTGACCAAAACCGCGTTATCACCATAGACGCGATCCAGAAGTGAGCCGGGCTCGATCACCAGCGCGTGACGATGCCACGGATCATCCGGTTCGTAGTGCGGAAGAGCGGTACCGATATCCTCGGCGATGTGAAGGAAGAGCGTCCCCCCCATGGCAACGTTCAGAAGCTGCATCCCCGCGCCGATCCCCAAGAACGGCATACGGCGCTCGTAGACTTTTTTGATCAAACGACGGTCAAAGTCCTCACGACGGGGAGCCATCAGACGAATAGAAGGATGGAGCATATAGCCGTCGTTGCGCGGATCGATGTCGCCGCCGCCGATCATCACCACGCCATCAACCATATCGAGAACCCGATCCAAGTCGGCGTCATCGACGTACGGGGGGATCACCACGGGGATCCCCCCCGCTTTCATAATCGAGTCGTAGTAACCGGAAAAAAGATACCCGATCGACGGCGCGGCGTTTCGCCCCACCTTGAAATCCATATTGATCGCAATCAACGGCTTCTGGCCTGCCATAATCCCGTATTCCTCCCGAGATTGCGGGCAAGACATTTGCCTGAGGACACACCGCGGACCTTTCTAAATCCGCGCCTTTTTCTTGCGCCCTCAAGCATACCGAGAGAATTATTGTCTTCGGCTGTTGATTTTAGACAACGCAGCCACGGCAAAAACGTTGGAGGAAACTCATCTGGCGCACCGCAGGCGGGACACCACTCCCACCGCAGGCACTGAACAGTAACTTAAAAAAACGCGCCTCCTAAGCGCCTTCACCGTAAAACGGGGTGTTCCATCGCGTCACCTTTGGAACACCACCCACATCCCTGCGCTGTCAATAACACATCAGCGTCAGAAGTTGTCCCTCATTTCTGGCTTGTCTTGCCCTGATCCTTAGAAAGGGCGTCTTTTCCGGAAATTGCTGGGAACCGTAAACCACACGGGTAAATATACGGGGAGGCCGAAAGTAAATCAAGCGACATCGCACATTTTGTGAATTCTCTGTGATATTAGCATATTTAGTGACCCGC
>CADBTE010000305.1 GCA_902797455.1 uncultured Planctomycetota bacterium
ACCCGTTTGGGACGGCTGCGCGGCATGGCCGATTATGTTCTCGCCGTTCCGGCCGCCGAGGCCAATTCGGTTCAGGAGCTGCACCTGATCATCGGCCATATGATTTGCGACGGCATTGAGCGGGCGCTTTGCGGCGGTGGGCAATGAACAAGGCGCTTTTCCTCGACCGTGACGGTATCATCAATGTCGATCGTCACTATGTCCACACGCCGGAAGAGTTTGTCTTTGTCCCCGGTATCTTCCGGCTGTGCCGCCGCGCCGCCGCTTTAGGGTACAAAATCATCGTCGTCACCAATCAATCGGGGATTGAGCGGGGCTACTTCACCGAAGAGGAGTTTCTCGCCCTGACGCGCTGGATGGAAGAAGCGTTTCTGCGCGAGGGAGTGACCATCTCCAAGGTCTACTATTGCCCCACGCTCAGCGGCGGCGATCGAAAGCCCAATCCGGGGATGTTCCTCAAGGCCCGCGACCAGTTCGCGCTCGATCTGGCGGGGAGCTGTTCCCTTGGGGATCAAGGCCGCGATATCGAGGCCGCCAGGCGTGCCGGAGTCGGAAAGAACATTCTGCTGGTTACCGGCAAAACCGGGGACATTCGGACAATACGCGCCGAAAAAGTCATCCGTTCGCTCAGTGAAATGGAGAATTTGCTATGATCATTGTGACCGGGGGAGCCGGTTTCATTGGATCCAATATCCTCGCGGGCCTGGAGAATCTCGGCCACAAAGAATTGGTCGCGATCGATCGGCTCGGATGTGACGAAAAATGGAAGAATATCGCTAAACGTTCCTTGTTCGATATTCTCCCTCCGGAGAGAATGTGGGAATTCCTGGAGCGCTGGGACGATTCCGTCAGCGCGGTGATCCACATGGGGGCGATCAGCACGACCACCGAGCGGGACGTCGATAAGATCGTCGAATCGAATATCCGTCTGACCTGGGACCTTTGGGAATATTGCCGCGATCACCGCAAGCGTTTTATCTTCGCCTCCTCGGCGGCGACCTATGGGGGGGGCGAGCACGGTTTCCTCGACCGCGACGACGCGGCGTACCTCAACGCCCTTCGGCCGCTGAACCCCTACGGCTGGAGCAAGGCGTTCATCGACCGCAAGATCGCCTCCCAACGAGACTCTTCCGCCCCGATGCCTCCCCAGTACGTCGGCCTGAAGTTCTTCAATGTCTATGGGCCGAACGAATATCACAAGGGGGAACAAAAGTCGGTCATCGCGCATATCTATCCCGACGTCGCCCGAGGCGAGGCGGTACGCCTATTCAAATCGTACAACCGTGATTATCCCGACGGCGGTCAGGAAAGAGATTTTGTCTGGGTCGCAGACATCGTCGAGGTCGTCCGTTTCTTTTTAGAGAACCCCGGCATCTGCGGCCTCTTCAACGTCGGTTCGGGTCGGGCTCGGACCTTCCGCGACCTGGCGGCGGCCTGCCAGAAGGCGGCGGGACAGGAAGAACGTATTGAGTACATCGAGATGCCCGAATCGCTTCGTCCCCAGTACCAATATCACACCCGCGCCGATTTGACGAAACTCCGCGCCGCGGGATACACCGCTCCGATGACCCCTCTGGAGGACGGGGTGAGGAAATATGTGCGGGGTTTCCTCGCTCGGGAAGATTGTTATCTCTAAATTCCCCTTCAAAAAAAGTTCTTTCACCGCTGGCCAATCGAAATGACTTGCGGTAAAATATCCGCGGTTGTCTCCCAGTGTGAGACGCGGATAAAATTAGGGACAGATCAAAGAGGTTCTCATGGCAAAGGTGGAAAATCGTCATCGGTTGACCTGGCTTGGGTATCTTCGTAATTTCGTGCGCCGGCGTCCTGTCTGGATCACCGCCACGATGGTCGTCCATCTGCTGGTTTTCCTCACTTCCTTTTTTTTGGCCGTATTTTTCCGGTTCGATTTAACCTTCAGCGCCGACGCGTTTGAAGTTTTTTATCCGGCCGTTTTTGTTGTCTTGGCGGTGAAGATGATCGTCTTCTACGTGCAAAGACACTTCCGAAGCCGATGGTTCTACGCGACCGTCAAAGACCTCCAGATGGTGATCTACAGCGCCGCCGTCTCGCTTTTGGTCCTCACCTTCGCCGACGCCTATCACAAGTTTCTCAATCTTCCCCAGTTACCCCGAAGCATCTTGGTTATCGACTTTGGAACGACCATTATGCTGCTCGGGGGAGTGCGTCTTTCCCTGCGTTTCCTGCGTGAAAATGTCGCCACTCGCGGTGTGGACCACTTAAGCCGGGCCTTTTTTGTCGGCGCCAACTCCCATGGCGGCAAGATTGTCGAAATCATCAATACCCGCAAAGACTCCGGTTTCTACGTCGTCGGTTTTCTCACCCGCCATCAGTACAAGGCGGGAATGCAGATCTCTTACATTCCGATTCTCGGGATGATAGACGACCTCCCCCGACTGGCTTCCAAACACCGCGTACACGATATTCTCATCGTCGCCGGAACATTGGCCGGCCCGGAGTTTCGTCACCTTCACGAAATCTGCCAGAAACACTCCTTAGAGCTGCGCGTCATTCCCGCCGGAGATATCGTCCCGAGCCGAAAGATTCCGATCCGCGAGATCGACATCAACGACCTTTTGCGCCGTGAGCCGGTCAAACTCGACACCGATATGATCTCCGGCCGAATCCGCGGCCGGCGTGTTCTGGTCACCGGCGCCGGGGGAAGCATCGGCTCGGAGATCTGCCGTCAGCTCTTGACTTTCGAGCCGTCGGAGCTCATTCTCTTGGGGCGCGGGGAGAACCGGATTTTCTTCCTCCAGCGCGAACTGGAGGCGCTCAAAAAGACGATCCACCAGGGAAATTCCTCGATCAATACCAAGATCTACACGGTCATCGCCAATGTCGTCGACGTCCAGCGGATCAAAGAGGTGTTCGAGCAGTTTCATCCCGAGGTGGTCTACCATGCCGCGGCGCACAAGCATGTTCCCCTGATGGAACAGAACATCTGCGAGGCGGTCTACAACAACGTCTATGGAACCGGCGTGGTCGCCATGGCAGCCGACAAATACGGTACCGAGCGTTTTGTTCTGATCTCGACCGACAAGGCGGTGAACCCGACCAGCGTCATGGGAACGACCAAATGCCTGGCCGAACGATTCGTCAATACCTTCAGTCAAAAGAGCAAGACAAAATTCATCGTCACCCGTTTCGGCAACGTCCTCGGTTCCGCGGGGAGTGTCGTCCCGGTCTTTCGTCAGCAGATTCAGCAGGGGGGGCCAATCACCATCACCGACCGGAGGATGACCCGATTCTTTATGACGATCCCCGAGGCGGCCCAGCTGGTCCTCGAGGCGTCGGCCTTCGGCAGGGGGGGGGAAATCTTCGTCCTCGATATGGGGGAACCGGTCAAAATCATCGACCTTGCCCACGATATGGTCCGCTTGGCCGGCCTTCCCGAGGAATCGATCGAAATTGTCGAGATCGGTATGCGTCCCGGCGAAAAGCTCTACGAGGAGCTCTATTCCGATTCTGAGAAACGGCTCCCGACTAAATTTCCCAAACTCTTCGCCGCGGAAGCGCGCTGTTTCGATGTTGAGGAGGTTCAATCCCAAATCGCCGATCTGGTGGACCTGTCCCGAATCGGCGACGAGAAGCGCCTTCGGGCTCAGCTGGCCAAACTGGTCCCCGAGTACGGCGCGCACCTGGACCAGTAACGAAACCCCCTTTCCTTAGACGGTGCTAACCCTACTCAAGAGTCATTTTTACTCTATAATTGATCCCCGAAAGTGTCGTTGACCCTCTTGCCGTTATAGGGGGGCAAGTCCCCCAAAGCGCGGCAGTCAGTGTGACCGAAAACCGTTTTTTATCCACGATCTCCAAAGGAAGGCACTATGCGTATCGCACTGGGGAGTGATCACCGCGGAGCCCAGATAGCCAGAGCTATCTTCTGTGAGGTTCTCTACCCGGAGAACTGCTCGGAAACGGGAACCGTCGGATCCGATCCCAGTTCTATGGCTGACGCGGTTTTAGTCACCGGCGATCCGTCAAAATTCGGCGGGCTTGTCGGTAAAAAAATCGAGAACCTCCTTCCCCTTCCTCCCGCCGCCCAGGGCGCCGATGACGATCCGGCTTCCACTTCCCCCCGCCGTCAGGTCGATTATCCCGATGTCGCCGAGGCGGTCGCCAGGAAGGTCAGCCGAGGCGAGGCCGATTTTGGGATTCTTGTGTGCGGAACGGGGATCGGGATGTGCATCGTCGCCAATAAGTTCCGCGGCGTGCGGGCGGCCCTGTGCGCCAACGAGTTCACCGCCGAGTTAAGCCGCCGTCACAACAACGCCAATGTTCTGTGTATTCCCGGGGAGCTTCTTGGGGTTACCGCGGCGACCGAGCTGGTTCGCCGCTGGCTGACCACCGGCTACGACGGCGGACGCCATCAAATCAGAATCGACAAAATCAACGTTATTGAGTCGGAAACGGGCCTGTAAAAGAAAAGATTCGGCGGCCGCGCTTCCAGGCGCGGCCGTTTTTTTCCGCCCTTTCCCCTCCATCCAAGTTTTTCATACGCTCCTCAGAACGGTATCGACCGCCCGGAAGGCCTCTTCGGGGGAAATATCCGCCACACATGGGGGAGACTCAAAACCGCGCGGACAGCGGCGCATATAGTCGGAGGTGATCCACTCGCAGCCGCCGCCGCAAGAGCCGGCGGACCGCAGATTGATGTTCTCGCCGTAGCCGTAGAGACGATCGTCGGTCGGGCCGAACAGCACGACCGAGGGCTTCCCGGAAAGAAAATGCCGCAGGTGGACGATACCGCACTCCCCGTCGACGTGACAGGCCGCCTCGGCGCACAGCGCCATGAGCTCCTCAAATGACGTTTTGCCGCGCAGATCGTGGGTCACCCCTTCGATCTTCGAATTCTTTTCGACCCCGAGCTGGACAATCGCGATATCGGGCCGGGCCCGGCGCAAAAGCCGAACCAGCCGGGTGTATTGTTCCACCGGCCAGAGTTTCGTGTTTCGATCCCCATCCTTTCCCCCCGCGCCGCGCTGAAGCGTGACAAAGGCACCGGTGAGATCAAAGCGCCTTTTCACCTCCGAGGGGTCGGCGGTGAGGATCGGCCGAAAGGAAGTCTGAACCCCGATCACCGAACCGGAATCGGCCTGAGAAAGGCGTTTTTGCCCCAGCATCAAGGCCGTTTGATTCCCGAGAAAATAACCCGGGCTTCCATGGGTGTAGGCGTAGGCGCATGATTTTCGAAACGCCTTGACCGTCTTGACCCAGGAACTTAAGCGGGGGGACAGGCGGGCGATTTTTTTCTCTTTGGCGAAAAGCACCTCCGAGAAGCGGATGATCTCGACAAGCAAGTCATAATAGCGCGGCATCTGATGAAAGCCGCAGACCCGATGGATGAATTCCTGACCGCGCGCAAGGGTGCGAACAATATCGAGATGGCCGCGCTTATCGGGAACGATCAGATCGATCCACAGCTCAAGGGAAGCATTTTCCGCGCGAAGATAATCGTGAAAATTCTTAATGAAATTGATCGCGAGGATCAAATCCCCCACGCCGCCGCGGATAATAAACCCCACGCGGCAGACGGAATCGTTTTTGGGAAACAACACCGTTTTAGGGAGATAGAACACCGGGATAAACATTATAGGTTCCCTACCTTTCGGATTCGGGCTGTTTTTGAAGGACCAGCGTGAACGCGCGCTTTTGCAGGGTACGAAACCCCAGGGAATATTTCACGCGCTGGAACCAATAAAGGAGGTTGGCGGCGCAGCGGCAGCAGTGATGATACGGAAGTTCCCCCCCGGTATCATCGTCGTCAAAAAAGGGCTTCTCTTGATAGGCGTAGCACAGAGACTTGATTTTGTAGCTCTTCGACACCAAGGGGCGCGTCGTGCAGCTGTGCGGTCCCCAAACCAGATACCGGGTAAACACATTGGGGGTATAGGGTCGCAGATGCGACAGATCGTTGTAGAAACGATCGTTGAGCAGCGGGGCGCTCACGACCAAATACCCGCCGGGTTTGAGGCAGCGGTCGGCCTCTTGCAGGAACCGGTACAAAACCTCCGGCGGGAGATGTTCCACGATATGACTGGCGTGAATCATATCGAAAAAGGCGTCCGAAAAGGGAAGCTCGGGAAGCAGAACCTCTTGGGCGTTCGGGAAGCGTTCTTTTAGCCGAGCCACGGAGTCGGGATTCCCGTCGATGAGATAAAAATCGTCTCGGCCGGCGCGCTTGGCGAAGGCGCCGTCGCCGGTGGCCACATCCAGAACAACGCTTTTGGGTGTGACAAACCCAAGCGCGACATCGAAAAACGGCTCATGGCTGAGGGTAATGCGCGATCGGATCGGGGGAATTCGCCAGCTGCCGATCCGATGGCCGAAGAGAATCGGAGAGACTCGGTGTCTGCCGCGCGAATCGACGAATTGTTGAAATAATCTCATCGGAACACTTTCGCTTTGTATCGGGAATAATCTAGCTTTGGTTACGCGGTCGATGTTCTGATTTATAGCGCCGGATGGCTTTGCCAAAGAGGAAAATCTCTTTCCACCCGTTGAAATAGCGCACCTTGCCAAACACCAGCGGCGGCTTCCCAAAAATAATCAGCTCCGCGAAACAGCGCAGATACTCCGGGAGGAGGGGGATCACCTCGGCGGTCAATTCCAGCGAGGCGAGATACTCTTGGCGAATCGCCTTTTCTTCTTCGCGCTGCTTCCTCACGGGGAGGTCAAAAAAGCGAAGCGCCAGGCAAAGAAAGAACATCTGATAAAACGGCTCGCGGAAGGCGGGCCAGGTCTGATCGGCTTCGAGGTTTTTCTTCAGCCGGAGACTGGCCTCCAGGTGATAAGGAACCAGGTCATCGACCGAATGGACGATGGAAGCGGTGTTGCTGATCCGGTACTGAACAAGCGGTGTATTCAGAACCGCGATTTTTTTCGCCCGAGTCACCGCCGTGAGAACACAGCACAGATCGTTCGCCGCCCGAGCGGACTGAAAAAACAGCCCCTTCTGTTTGAAGAACGAAAGGCGAAAGAGTTTATTCCAGGCCCCCGGAAAGAGTTTCAGGAAGATATCCTCCGGGTAATCCTCGGGGGAAAACAGCGGCGGCAGACCGTCCAGGCGGCATCCTCCCGGGGAGGAATGTTCGGGGTCGGTGTATTCCAGATAGGGGAAGACGACCATATCGGCATCGCTTTCGGCCAAACGCGCATAGCACAGACGCAAAAGGTCGGGATGAAAAAGATCGTCGGAGTCAAGAAAAATGATCGATTCTCCCTCGGCGCGGCGAAGTCCCTCGTTTCGCGCCTGACCGGCGTTGCTGTGCGGGCGGGAGATGATTTTGACCCGCCGGTCGGCCGCGGCGTACCGCCGGAGGATATCTTTCGTGGGCCGGTCCGACCCATCGTCGATCACCAGGAGCTCAAAATTATCGAGGGACTGGTGAAGAATCCCTTCCAGCGCGGGAATCAAAAATTCTTCGGGGGTGTTATAGACGGGCATCACCACCGATACCGCCTTTGAGGCGCGCGGATCGGCGGCGCTTGGTTCCGGCCGGGAAAATTCCTCCCCGCCGAGGGGACGATCGGTATCACTTTCGATCTTTTTCATCGTACCGGGCCATCATCACGACGGGAGAGACTCTTTGCGCGTGTATCTCCAGACGGGGATGCCGAAAAACCGCCACTGGCGTACATTATTGGGAAGATATTCTTTGCCGAAGAGGATCGTCTTCCCGAGGATTTCGCACAGGAAGCTCTTTTGTCTTCGGCCGAGTATCTTTTTGTTTTGAACCAACTGAAATTTCCGGACATAATGACCGCGCATTTCCGGCAGGAACTCTTCCCGCTCCTTGGGGTCCATCTGGCGGTAGTAACACAGAACGGCGGAGAGGAACGCGTTTGAAAATGTCTCCGCGTACAGCTTCCACCGATCACAGTGGATCAGATCGTCATAGATCAGATCAAAGGCCTGGCAATGCTCCAGGCCAAGACGCGGCGTGATCCGTGTCAAAGAGTTTGGGTTCCCTCGGCGATAGCGAACAAGGACTTTCTCCAGAACGGCAATCCGCTTGGCGTGGGTCAGCGAGATCAGAACGAAGGGAGTATCCTGCGTGCAGGTAATCGAGGGAAAGGACAGCTTTTCCTCCAAAAGGAAACCGCGTCGGTAGAGCTTATTCCAAGCGGCCCAGAAGGTTGATTGATACAGCGCCGGCGCGCGGTCGCGGGGATCAAACCACTGGGTACCGGAGAAATCGGCGCCGCAAGGCCTGCTCTGCGGTTCTTCCAGATCGAGATATTGAAAGATAGTGATATCGGCCTTGTGCTCGGTCAGTTTCTCGTATGACAGACGCAGAAGCTCCGGCTCGAAGAGGTCGTCGGAATCGAGGAAGGATACCGCCTCCCCCCGGGCCTCTTGAAGACCGAGATTACGGGCCTGACCGGCCCCCTGGTGGGCACCGAGGAGAACACGCACGCGGGAGTCGCCCGCCGCGTACCGCTGAAGCACGGCTTTGGTCCGCTCGCCGGAGCCGTCGTCGACGATCAGCAGCTCAAAATCACGCAGTGTCTGGGCCAGGACCGACTCGATCGCCGGACACAGAAATTCTTCGGGGGTGTTGTAAACAGGCATCACCACCGAGACAGCGGGCCGATCACCGGTCCGGGCACCCGCCGAATGATCGGGTATTTTACCGGAAGAGTCCATTGAAACGGGTAAACTCCTTCCTTAGATGTGAGACCTTCAGCTTCCTGTAACGGGTAAGATTATAGCACGGTTATTGCCCGTTCTCAATAGGAAAGCCCTTCCCCCAAACGTCCCTTTGCCGAGCTCAGCTTTCCGGCCGGCCGGGAGGCCCGGCGGCCACTACCGGGAGCCCCGGCGGGCGGTATTCCCAAATCAAATTAACCGCAGTCGTTCGCGCCGTTGGCGCTCAGAAGTTATGACGACCAGCGGGAGGAACGACTGCCCTCGGAAATGCCTCGG
>CADBTE010000306.1 GCA_902797455.1 uncultured Planctomycetota bacterium
ATGGCCGGCCAGACGCGTCGTTCGGCCAGACGGCGGTCCAGGACCAGCTCCATATTGCCGGTCCCTTTGAACTCTTGGAAGATCAGCTCATCCATTCGGCTGCCGGTATCGACCAGCGCAGTTCCGACAATGGTCAGCGACCCGCCGCCGTCGACGGCGCGAGCGGAGGAGAAAATCTTTTTGGGGATATCCATCGCGCGGACATCGAGTCCCCCCGTCATGGTTCGGCCCGAATTGCTGCACCATTTATTGTAGGCGCGGGCCAGACGGGTAATGGAGTCCAGGAGGAGGAAGACATCTTTCCCTTCCTCGGTGAGACGTTTACACCGTTCGATCACCAGTCGGGAAAGACGAATGTGGTTCTCGATCGGGCAGTCTAAGGAGCTGGCGACCACCTCGACACTTGAATCGACGCTGCGGCGGAAATCGGTTACTTCCTCGGGGCGTTCGTCAACCAAAAAGACGATCACATGGATCGATCTGTAATTCGTCGAAATGGCCTGAGCCATCTGCTGTAAAAGAACGGTCTTGCCGCTGCGCGGCGGCGCGACGATCAGGGCGCGCTGCCCCTTGCCAAGCGGGGCGAGGATATCGATCACACGGGTCGAAATCGGCCCTCCTTCGGTCTCCAGACGGAGCCACACCTCGGGGTTAATGGGGGTGAGATTCTCGAAACTTTGGACCTCGAAATACTTCTCCGGGGTCAAGCCGTCAATGGTATCGATCTTCACCATCCGCGGCCCGCGCGCGGCTCCAGCGGCGCCGCGGCCGCTGGAGGCGGGCTGGTTATTGGCCTGGGCCCAACCCTCAAGGTAGCAGCCCGGACGTATGTTGAGCTTGTCCAGCAAAGCGCCGGAGATAAACGGGTCCCCGGGTTTACGGTCGTAGTTAGAGTCGAGGCCGCGCAGAAAACCAAAGCCGTTTCCGTGCGGTTCAAGAAGCCCCTTGGCAGGAAAAAGCTCTTTGGATTCGTCCAAATCATCTTCGGGAACGGTGCGCGACGATGACTTGGCTTTGGAGATTTTGTCTAATACGGTCTTACCGATAATTTCGTCGGCGCCGAGGTCATCACGATGATATTCCTCTTGGTATTCCTCGATCTCTTGAGCGCGGGAATAGTCGCGGCCGGCGTCTTGAAGGTCGTTGCCGTAGGGGCGGGAAAAATCTCGCTGAAAGCCCCCTGCGTTACGATAACGGTTTGGGGAACCGCCGCGATAACCACCATCGCCGCGGCCGCCGCTATAGCGATCGTTATAGCGGCCGGGGGAACGGCTATTACCACCGCCGTTATAGCGGCCGCGATCGTTATAGCCGTCGTCGACAAAGTCGTTGTCTTCGCCTCGGCCGTTGTCGTCACGCCGAAAAAGATCGGCATGATTCCGGTTGAAGCGGCCCTGGCTGTAGCGATTGTTGCGCTCATAACGCCCCTGAGAGAAACGGTCACTGCGACCGTAGCGTCCTTGATTGTACTGATTAGTTCGTCCGGACGACGCAGAACGATTGGGACCGGAACGGTACGAACCTTGCTGATCTCTTCTCATAGAAAGACTTTCCTTTTCGCGAAAAAGCCGGCACGGCACCTATAGGACTGTACCCATAGACCTTTTGCGGAATCGCTCCCGCGACGCAGCCTGACCTTTGCGCTGACCCCACTTCATATTGGGGAAATAATCACCGCGACGGCGCGCTTCACGCTGAAAATTGCGAGAACACGCTGCCTTAAAGACGGCGAAGACAAACAATACCGTAAACTACGGCGGCGGAGAAACCGGGCTTCTCCCGGCCTAAAAACTCCGCCAGAAGCAAAAGATATTGCCGAACGACGAAAAAACCGCCTAACGGCAAACGAAGGTTTGGAACTGGAATACCCGCTGCAGAAGGAATGCCGAAGGCGGGGAAACCTTTTTTTCGGGTCGGGGAAAGGCATGCCGCCCTTCCCTTTCACTTACCACTATCGAGATTATAGGCGAAAAAAACGTTTCTCCAAGAGAGAAACCGTGAAATTTTCCAAAAACTTAAAATATCTTTTAAGAAAATGGCTTTGGGGGAGTGGGGAAAACTTCATCCTGTCGTTAGTAGGAGCCGACACTCCCGGGGGCGAAGACCTCCGAGTCGCCAGAGCCGCCGGCGCTTTGCTGATCGCCGGCCGCGCCGTACGACAGTCCGGGGACCTCGGGGTAGGTGTTCCCGGTGGAGGGGATCGAGGAATAATTTCCCTGGCGCGAATCGGAAGGGATATTCTCTTGAACGGCACTGGGATTCATCGCCATGCGAAGCGGTTCATTCGATTCGCTCGCATCGGCGTCCGCGGCGGCTGTGTGCCGCTCGTCGTTGACGTTGGCGCCGGGTGTTTTATATTCCCCTTGCTGAGCCAGCGAATGGGCTTCTTTCGCGCTGGTTTTGGGGTCGTCCTTGGTATAGCTCTCCGGCGGGGCTTTGAGCTGGAGATCGTCCATTTCGGCGGGCGAGGCGATATGCGGATCGGGCTTGGAAGCAAAGGGGCTTTTGATCACCGAAGTCGATTTACATCCGGTGAGCGTCATCGCGAACATGGCGGTAACAGCAAAAAGAGCAACTCCCAATTCTTTTTTCATCTTCGGTTAACCTGCTTTATCAACGAACCTTTTGGACGCCTGTGGTCAAACAACCCAAGAGGAGAGTAGCGTTTTTCCACCGGACGCGTCAAGAGCAAAAAAGTCGGTCGAAAGAAAAGGGGAGACTTTCGTTCTTAACGGCCCAAAAGCGTATAACCCGGCCACCGCGCCAGCAGGGAACCGAGCGACTGGAAAAACCGGTCGCGGGGAACCGTTCCAAAACCGCGCAGCTGCATCTCGACGGCGATTTTTTGGAGCTGTCTTTCATTGAATTCAAAGGCGAGCGGGTCGGGAGAGATCTCGGTCGTGACACCGTAGAACTCGGTCGGTTTGCGTCGCCGGGCGGTGATATCGGAGGCGCGCAGATAGCGTCCGACAACACAGTGGAGCATCCGCTCAAAATCGTCGTTGGGGAAAGGCCCGTCAGGGAAATCGTACTCCCAGAAGAGATTCCACAGCCGCAAACGGCCGATTTCGGTCCCGGTGAGGAGGATACTGCCGTAGAAATCGACCGATTGACAGCCGATCCCCGAGATATATCCCTCTAGGGTTTTGATAGAGGTCTTCCTGCCAATCTCCCACACGCGGACGGTTCGATCGCGGCTTGTCGTGATAATATGGCGATTATCCATCAGAAGCCGCAGCGAGGTGATTTCGCTCACATGGTCGGTGCCGACCATAACGGGGGCAGTCTTTTCGCTGGTAAGATCAAAGATCGAGATATTCCCGCTGGCGTCGCCGGCCAGAGCCCAGCGCAGATCGGCCGAGATGTCAACTCCCTTCACCGCCCCAGTGAGAGAACCATAGACCACCACAGGCTCCAGGGTTGCGCAAGAGAGAATCGTCAGCTGACCATTGCCGCCGATGGCCAAATAGCGGCCGTCCATACTAAAACGTATGGAGTAGATCTCACCATCGATCGAGGTTCCCGCCACCCGGCGCCCCGAGGAACCGTCCCAGAACGAGATTTCGCCGGTACTGGCGGCCACCGCGATGGAACTGCCGTCGGGGGCGATTTTAACCTGCTCGATATCACGGATCGAGCCCTGCAGGGCGCGAATCTCCCGCTTTTGCTGGAGGTCCCAGATACGAACCGACCGATCCCAGCTTCCTGAGACGGCGAAGCGGCCGCTTCGGTTCATGTCGACCGATCGTATCCAGTCGTAGTGTTTCGTGAAGCAGGCCACCGGCTCTTCGTGAGGGAAGTTCCAAAGACAAAGAACTTGATCCTTCCCGGCGGTGACGGC
>CADBTE010000307.1 GCA_902797455.1 uncultured Planctomycetota bacterium
ACGGTGACTTTGATCGCGTCGGCGTCGGCACCGTCGGCACCGGCCTTGTCGCTGACCAGTTTCTCCAGGCCGCCGTCCTGCTTGAGTGTTTCGGGCTCGTCGGGGAAGAGCATCTTAAACGTATCGACGATCTCCCGCCCCGAGTCGCCGAAGTCGTCCAGCCGCTCGGCCATGATCTCGAACATCACGGTCACCTGGTGTCCGAGCGGATCGGTGATCAGGTAGTAGATCCACCGGAAGGGAACCTCCTCGTACTGCCCGTCGATCATGACGGCGTAGATTTTATTGTCGTCGTCGTCGGTGTATTCCGATTCGGTGACGAAGCGGCCGAAGCGCTCGCCGAGCCCCTTTTGAAGCTCCGCTTTATATCCCTCCATCGTCGGGAGCGAATCGAGTTCGATCTTTCCGTTGGAAAGAATATTGCACTGGGCGATCCCCTCTCCGCCGCAGATGAACGAAAGGGCCGCCGACTTCTCACCGTCCTCGATCATTCGCCAGGCGCGGGCGTGGCGGAAACTCCACGGCCCCTTTTGACCGTTGTAGTACAGCTCCAGCAATTCCGGCGTGAGGTCGCGGCGAAAGCCGGTGACCGCGGCGTTGTCGAGCTTTTCGGGCTTCTCCAGCGGGGCGATGCGAATCCGCAGCGACGCCTTCCAGTCGAGCCCCGGTTCGGCGAGACTTTCGCTTCGCTTCTCCGAGATGAGCAGGCCGAACCAGGTCATTCGGCGGGCCTTCAGGTCGAATTGGTATTTCCCCTGAATATCGGCTGAAATCGACGAACCGAGCGACGCTCCCTGCAGGGTGCTGGGGAGCTGCTGGTTGTTGGCGTCTTTGCCCGGGTCCCCCAAAAACAGATCGACCTGCGCCATATCGTCGATGATGGCCGTCAGTACCAGACGAACGGTATTGTTTTCGACCGCGTCCCAGCCCAAAAGCGCGCAGAGCGTGTCGTTCGAGATGGTCCACTCGTCCCCGAGCTTTACCTCGCGGTTGGGAAGCAGCAGGTCGAGCAGGATGGTATTGGCGGGGAGCTCGTCGATCAGCAGGAACTGGTCGCTCTTAAAGGGACCGTAGGGGCAGTATTGCGTGATCTTTTTGCCGTCGAACTGGCTGACGATATCTTTGCGGGAACGATCCAGAAGGGGCCGGGTGACCTGGCCGGCGTAGTGGCGCTTCATCCCCGCCTGCTCGTACTGGCGAAAGACCCGAATATGCGACCCCGCCCCGGTGGTCTGGAACTGGTCGAGCCGCTCCTCGTACCGGAAGCCGGCGACCAGCTCCATCTTGCCCCCCTCGAACGCCTCGGGGTTGATCGACGATGGCTCGATATCGCCGGTCCCCTCCAGGACGATCTCGACGATGTCGGAGGAGCCGACTTTGCGGGCCGATTTGAGCAGGCAGCTGCTTCGCTGCGCCCCCTTTTGCACCTTCGGCGCCTGGGACGCCAGGCGCTGGGAGGGGAGCGCCGAGGGGGTCGGGACCTTATTGTCTCCCCTTTTATTCTTTTGCTGGTTATTCAGCGCGGCGCGGCGGTTCGGCAGCGGCGGGGCTTTGGGGTTCGGCCGCTGGGCGAAAAGCTCCGTGGCGGCTAAGATCAGAAGGATCAGCAGGAAAATCGGCCAAAGGGGGAACCGCCGGCGCGCCTTGGGGCGCATCGCCCCGACAGCGAGCTCGGCCATGCGCCGGCGCGCGGCCGCTTCGGCCGCCGCCAGGCGTTTTTCGCGCAAAGCGCTGTGTCTGCTGCTTTCCATATCCATAGCTTATCCTTTCTTCGCGCGGTTTTTTGCCGCCGGAGTGTATTCGACCCAAGATATATAGGTGGAGGCGCGCGGGCGCCCAGGGTATCTTAGTGTTTCCCCGCCGGGGAAGCAAGCCCGCTTATTTCGTGGGATTTTTCCAGAAAAACGCATCTCTCCCCGTTTATCGAATCGTTGGATTTTCTCGGTCTCCCCAAAAAGATGTAAAATTTCAAGAGTATATAGATAGAGTAATCTTCCTATCCGCTCCCTTTTTTGTTAAAATGGGGGGAGAGTGCGGTTTTTGCCGAGCTTCGGCGCGGCGCTTTTTCCCCTGTTTCGAGCCCGTGGGAAAGCCGGCGGGGCCGCGTCGTATTCATACACGGATTTCATCCGGGGATACCGCGTATCCGCGAGGTATGTGTGTATTCACGCGAGACAGATATCATGGAGGGTTCCCCAAAAAAACAGACGGTTTGCCGGGGAATTCCGCAGACGGGAATGGATTTTGCATGACTAACCAGCCGTTTAGTTTTCTGCACGCCGCCGACCTTCATCTCGAGCGGCCGGTGACCGGTCTGGCCGAATGCCCCGAGCACCTGCTCGAGGGAGTGCTGAGCGCTGCGCAGCGGGCGGCCGAACGTCTGTTTCACACGGCGATCACCGAAAAAGTCGATTTTGTTCTCCTCTGCGGCGACATCCTCTCCCTTCGCCAAACGGGGCCCTGGGGGGCGGTCTTTCTTCTGGATCAGTTCGAGCGGCTGCGGCGCGAGGGGATAGCCGTCTACTGGATCGGCGGCTTCGCCGACCCGCCGAGCGAGTGGCCCGAGGTCCTCGCCCTCCCCGATAACGTCACCCTCTTCCCCGAAGACGAGGTGACCGGCGTGATCCACCGCAAGGGGACCGACGCGGTCGCCCGCGTTTTGGGGACCAGCCGCGGAAAGAACAATTCGGCCCTTCGGCTCGGCGATTTCACCGCCGATCCCGACGGCCTCTATACCATCGGCATGATGCGCGACTACGGCTCGTACGATACCCTGCGCGCCTGCGGCCCGCACTACTGGGCCCTGGGGGGAACGCACCGCCGCGATACCTCGGTTCAGGGTCATGTGACGATTCACAATCCGGGGGCGACCCTGGCCCGCTGCCCGGAAGACGGCGACAACATCGGCGCCTCGCTGGTGACCGTCGACGAGACGGGACGCACGGTGATCAAACCGGTCAAAACCTCCCCCATCCGCTGGTCGACCGAGCGGCTGGTCTTCCGCGAGGAGCAGGACGAGGAGTTCATCGCCTCGGCGATGCGCACCCGTCTTTCGGCGCTGCGCAAGTCGATGGGGGATGAGATTGTCTTTGTCGCGTGGGTCTTTGAGGTCCCCCCGGCCCTGGCGAGCGAATTGCGCTACGGAAATCTTTCCCAGTCGCTTTTGCGCGGCGTTCGGGCCGACTTCGGCCGCGAAGCGCCGCTGATCTGGTCGACCAAGATCGATCCCGTGGCGCTCGACGACGAGGGGGACGAGGGGGAGCGCCAGACGATCTTGGGCGACTACCTGCGGATGATCCGCTTCTACAAAGAGAACCCGGGCGATAACATCCCCCTGTCCGACTATTTCCCCGATGAACTCAAGGAGTACCTCGCGGTGCACATGGCGCAGCGCCAGCGTCAGGACCGCGCCCCGGAAACCGAATCGGCCGCCGCCGACGCGAATCAGCCCGAGACCCTCGCCGTTCCCCAGATCGATGTCAGCGCGGTTCGGACCTTCCGCCCCGAGGCGGCCGAACTGGCCCGGCTGCTGACCATTGATCCCGAGGAGAGCCGCCTCTATCGTCCCGTCTCCGAGTCCGAAAAGAACTCGCCGCGCTATCGTCAGCTCTGCGACGAGCTGGCCCGCCGGCGCGACGAGGCGCTCGGCGCCGCGGCGATGCTCGGCCGCGAGCTCTTGATCGAAGAAGCCGGAGAACTTCCGACCGCCCCGCGCGCCGTCCATAAAAGAGCGCCCCTTCTTACCGAAGAACATAAGGCGATCGAAAGCTGCCCGAACGGAAAGGATGCTCATCGATGAGAATCACCTCTTTTGATATCGAGCGATTTGGGGTTTGGGAAGACCTCCATCTGCCGAAGATCTCCCGCGGGCTGAATCTCTTCTACGGCCCGAACGAGGCGGGGAAGACCACGCTTTTGCAGTTTCTGCGAAGCGGCCTCTACGGCGGGGGGACCGAAGAGCGGGCCCGCTATATCCGCATGGCGCTGGGAGTCAGCGACGGCGAAAACAGCGAGATCATCCGCCGCGACGATTCCCGGCCGCAGCCGATTGTCGGCGGGGCGATGTCGGTCCGCACCGAGTTCGGCGAGTATCGCATCGACCGCCGCTACCTGCTGCGCAACACGACCGTCTACGACCGCCGCAGCGCCCTGGAGGCGCGCGCCGGCTTTGTGGCCGATACCGGCCTGGCCGAGTGGAGCGGCCGCTTCTACCCGATCGCCGGCATGGGGATCGCCGAGTCGCTGATCGTGACCGGCCCGGACGGGGCGCGTCTGAGCGATTACTTTGTCAAGACGATCACCGGCAACGTCGACGAGGCGAC
>CADBTE010000308.1 GCA_902797455.1 uncultured Planctomycetota bacterium
CCAGCCATATTACCGGCCGGGGTGAGGGGCGGTGGTACAGAAAATTTTCTTTTTTCCTCATCTTCCCGGTAGACAGAGATCGATATATGTTATATAGTTATCAACCGAATGGAAGTAACCACCTTAGATAAACCGCCTAACCTACCGACCGCGCCGTGTTCTGGTATCGTTTCCGAAGCATCGTTTCCTGGGCCGTACTCCTTCTTCTGACCCTCGCCGCGCTCCCGATAGGAGGCACGCTGGCGGGTTTCGGCCGCCGGCTGGCGGGCTGTCAGCCGCTGGACGCCGCCCTGCACGGGTCGCTGACCGCTGTTGTGGTCTGGCTCGGCATCACACTCCTGCTGGGGCGGGTCTACTGCTCGATCTTCTGCCCGCTGGGGATCATCCAAGAGTATATGGCGCACCTTGGGCGCAAACATCTGGGGACCTCTCGCCGCCATACCCGCGAGTGTCTGGCCCTCCGGATCGAGATCCTCGCCTGTTTCGCCGCGCTGGGGGCCGTTTTTGTCTTCTTCGGCCGGAAAGAATGGCTCGGCGCTTTCGATCCCTATACCCTCTACACCAAGGCGGTCGAAGCGGTTGTCCTCCTCGCGAAGACGGCGTTCCATCGACAGCTCCCTTCGGGGCTGGCCGGCGACTTCTGCGCGGCGGGGCTGATCCTTGTATTTTTTTCGCTGGCGCTGACCATCGCCGTCTCGATCCTGGCGCTGTTCAAGGGGCGGATCTTCTGCAATACCGTCTGCCCCCTGGGGACGATTCTCTCCCTCCTCGGGCGTCTCGCCCCGGTGCGGATACGGATCAAGCGCGCCGAGTGCGTCAACTGCCGGCGCTGCGCCTCGCACTGCGCCGCGGCGTGCATCCATGTGCGCGAGAAGAAAATCGAGGCCGGCTGCTGTACCCTGTGCGCCAACTGCCTGAAAGACTGCCCTAAAAACGCCATCGGCTTCGGCCTGTCGCTGCGCAGCGCCCAGCCGGCGGAAAAACAAAGCGGGGAACAAAAATAATCTCCTCCGGAAAAAACTTTTTTCTGGCAATACTCCTGATAAAATGTATAATGAAGGAAAGCGGGGGGGCACGTCGCGCCGCCGGCCGCGCGGAAAAATATTCACCGACCGTCAAGTCATAAAAAAAGCGAAGACCGTGTCATGCTCAAATGGCGCTTAATCATCGGAACAGCGGTTGTTTTGCTGTTGATCGGTTTTTTCTGGCTCGATCACTATCTCGAGACGCTCTGGTCCGTCCCGGGGCTGGTTCTCCTTCCGCTGCTGATCGCCTGTGTCGGCTTTCTGTGTCACGAACTGCTGCGCATGCTCAACGCGGCGGGCATCTACCCCCGACGCTCCTCGGTCTATCTGGGGGTCTTGTGGTGTATCGTCTGCTGCTGGCTGGCCTGCCACAAGACCCTCCCCCTCGTCCAGAGCGAAGGGTGGAACGTCGCCTCCAAAGCGTGTGTCCTCACCCTTTTGGCGATGGCGCTGGGGGTCATCATCGCCTTTACCGGAGAAATGGTGCGCTATAAAGAACCGGGGGGGAACGTCATCAACCTTTCCGGCGCCATCTTCGCCATCGCCTACCTCGGGCTTTTGGGCTGCTTTATCATTATGCTGCGCATCGCCTACGGGGTCGGCGCGGTGGTCTCGATGATCATCACCACCAAGATGTGCGATATCGGCGCCTACTTCGTCGGCCGCGC
Organism: uncultured Planctomycetota bacterium; assembly: GCA_902797455.1. GTDB lineage: Bacteria > Planctomycetota > Planctomycetia > Pirellulales > Thermoguttaceae > RUG695. Next base: position 1,694 of record CADBTE010000308.1, read on the forward strand.
TATCGGACGCCATAAGATGGCCGCCAACCTCAGTCCGGGGAAGACGGTCGAAGGGGCGGTCGGGGGGCTTTCGTTCGCGGTCCTCGCCGCGTGGCTGACGCTCGATGTCGTGATCCCCTCGATGAAGGGGCTCCCGATCATCCGCGAGCCGGCGCAGATCATCGGCGCGGTCGCCTTCGGAATGGCGATCGGCGCCTTCGGCGCTATCGGCGACCTGGCCGAATCGTTCCTCAAACGCGACGTCTGCCAAAAAGACTCCGGGCAGTCGATTCCGGGGTTCGGGGGAATCCTCGATATTTTCGACTCCCTCCTGATTGCCGCGCCGGTCGCCTTCGCCTTCTGGGCGTTCGGGCTGATCCCCTGAAAGCCCCCCTTTTTCTTTTTTGCCCGGCAAACCCCTCAGCGGGGGGACTTGTCGCGGCGGCCAAAAGCGTTATATTACCCTAGCCGTAAAGAGACCCGGAGAGGTGGCAGAGTGGTCGAATGCGCGGGTTTGCTAAACCCGTGAGCTCGTAAGGGTTCCGCAGGTTCAAATCCTGTCCTCTCCG
>CADBTE010000309.1 GCA_902797455.1 uncultured Planctomycetota bacterium
AGCCGGCGCTTCGACGCGGCCAGAAAACTCTCCTGCGAGAAGGCCCACGGGTCGCTGTATTCGTTGGTCTTGGTAATGAACTGCACCCCCGCCGGGTCGTCCGGGCCGTTGGAGTCGTCGAACAGCGCGATCCGGCCGTAGTGCTCTTTGATCCCGTGGCCGGGGGAATAGGTCGCGACGATCCGCTCCGAGTCGGGAATCGGCTTGGGGTCGAGGAAGACCCCGTCTTTTTGCTGGTTGCCGTAGAAGACCATCTGCCGCGTCCCGTCGGGATTCATCGTCCAGAGATGATGGAACGCCATGTGGTAGCGGTCGACGTACTCCCAGCGCATATAGGCGATCCGTCCGTTGGAGAGGACCCACGGGTTATTGTCTTGCTCGACGTTGCACGAAAGAAGCCGGGCGTTCTCGCCGTCGCCGTCGCAGCGGTGGATCGTCGCCACCTGGGTCGCCCAGCACTGAACGTACCGGCTCACGCGCGAGGAGCAAAAGACGATCCCCCCGTCGGGAAGGTAGCACCCCTCGATATCGTCCCAGCCGTCCAAACGCTTGGGAAGATCCTTCCTATTGCCGTAGGGGCGCTTTTCTTTTTCGATGCCGGTCAGCCGCGTGAGGTTCGTCCCGTCGAGGTTCAGCTCGTAGAGACTGTAATGTTCCCCGTCGGGGGGAAGGTACGAAAAGAGAATCTTCTCGGCGTCGTAGTGGACGCAGATGTCGCGGATATTCCCCTGCGGCGCGTCGAAGAGGGTGCGGCACTGTTTGGTCTTCACGTTGTAGATACAGATGCGCCCCCCCGAATGTTTGGGGAAGGGGGACATTTGGTCGTCGAAGGCGTAGTAGCCGATATTGCCGTACCAGTGGCCGTCGGTGCTCGGCTTGCGCAGAGCGAAGATGATCTCGTCGGGCATTCCGTCCTCTTGGCAGCGCTCCAGGAGCGTTGCTTCTTCGGCCCAAAGCGCCAGGGGAGCCAACAGCAGGAAAACAATCGTGGCAAGAACGCGGTTCATTGTTTAGTGTTCCCAAGCAAGTGATCAAACCAAAGCGATACCGCCGTGTATTTTACCTGGAACCGGCGGCGCCGGCAACTTTTTTCGCGCGGCCTATTCTTCGTTGGGGAAGCAGTCGGCGAAGAATTGATCCGCGGTGCCGTCATAGACCGCCTCGCGCACGTCGACCCAGCCGAGCTGATTGCCGATGGCGTAGCAGAAGACGGTCTTGCCGCCGACCTCGCACAGATCGACGTCCGAGTTATTGATCCCCTCCCCCTCACCGGCGGCCAAGACGGGGTTAAAGGGCGACTGTTCCCACGCATGGAGATCTTTAGAGCGGATCAGGGCCGACTCGAAGCCGCCGCGCCCGTCCTGCCGCAGATAGATCACGTAGTAATAGTCCCCCGAGCGGCGAACGACCGGGCAGGCGCTGTAGGTATGCCCGTCGTCGCCGGCGAAGAGCGAGTCGGGGATTTTTTCCCAACGTTCCAGATCGGCGCTGCGGGCGAACTTAAAGCAAAAACCGAGCGGATTGTCCGTTTCGTACACCATCAGATACCCGTCGCCGTCGCGGCAGACCGAACTGTTGAGCAGGTGCTCGTTTTCGCGGGCCACGGCGGTTGTTTCGGTCCAGGTTTTCAAATCGTTCGTCTTAAAGTGAACGATATCGCCGAACCAGTAGCGGTCGAGATCGTGGTCCCAGTTTTCGGTCTCGGGCAGCCGCGAGGCGAAGACGTGGAGGGTACCGCCGTCGACAAAGGCGCAGCCGAACGAGCAGCGGGCACCGAAGCGCGCGAGGGTTTCGCCGCTGTGCGGGTCGGTGATCTCCAGCCCGATCTGCTCGTCGTGCCTGTCGGTGCTTTTGTCGCGGTGGAACGAGCCGAGCAGGAGCATCTTCCCCTGCCAGAGGAACGGAGTCGTCTCGACAAAGCCGGACTCGGCGCCGTAGAATATCTTCCCGGTCTTTTTCAAAAGCGGCTCGGCGGCCCGGAGGCCGGAGGCCGAAAACAGCGTCACGGCCAGCGCGAGGGCGAAGGCGAGGAAGGTTCGATGGTATCTCATCGTCGGTCCTGTATTTCTTATCGCTCGGAAGCGGTGTTGAGCCCTTCGGGGCTCGCGGGCGGGGCCATGTATCGGAACAGGTCGACCGGCCACCCCTTCATCGGGATCATCCCCTCGGGGACCGGGTTATTGAACTGAACGTACGCGCAGTTCTTTCCCTTGAGGGTGTACCGCGGGGGCGTCGGCGCTTCGTCGCTGAAGACCTTGCATCCCATCAGCAGGCAGTCCTCCAAATCGATCTGATAGCGGGAACCGTCGTTCGCGGTGCGAATGATCCCCGTGCAGGGGGGATTGCCCGCCGGCTGGGTGAAGTTCATCACCAGCAAACGGCAGTTCTTCAGCGCCACGTGGGTCGAGCCGTTGTACTCGCCGACGTTGTTCTCGACGGCGTTGTCGGCCGAGACCAGCGTGCAGTCCTCCAAATAGATCTCCGGCCGCCGCGCCAGCTGCTTATGGGTCGACCGGAAGAAGAGCGCCCCGGCGTCTCCCCAAGTGTCGAGCGTCGCGGCCCAGGTCCGGCGGAAGACGATCGGCTCCTCGTCGCGGGTGGTTCCCTGGTCCCCCTCGACGTTGTAGCCGAAGGCGACCCCGATCCCGAAGGCGCGGCCGATACTGACGCAGTCCTCGACCAAAATGGTGAACGGCTCCGGGTCGTCGAGGCAGTCCCAGAAGAATCCCGCGTCGCCGCCGCTGACGTACATCCGGCGGATGATCCAGCGGTCCCAGAGGTGAGAGGAGACCGTCTCGCCGGTATGCTCCGCGGACCATCCCTTTTGATAGGCGCGCATCGGGCCGTACCAGTCATACGATTTGAATCCCTTTTCCGGGTCGCTGCAGTCGAGGACCACCCAGCCGGAGGCGCCGCTGCCGAAGCGGCCGTCGGTGTCGCCGACCAGCTCGTTGTACTGTCCCTTGGCGCCGGAGAATTTCGGCAGAAGGTTCGCCTCGAAGTAGGTATCGGGGCGGATCACGACGCGGTACCCCCCCGCGGCGTCGGGGACGGCGTCGAGCGCCTTTTGGATCGAGTGGAAAGCGGTTTTCCAGCTCTTCCCGTCGCTGTCGTCCCCCAGGCGGGAGACGTAAATATTCTTGCGCACCTTCTCGTCGCCGGTGAAGGGGTTGTCCCCGAAACCGGTCGGTCCGGGATAGCACCGGGTGAAGAACTCCTCGGCGGTCCCGTCGAAGACCGCCTCGCGGACATCCTCCCAGCCGAGCTGGTTCCCGATGGTGTAGCAAAAGATTGTTTTGCCGTCGACCTCGCACAGGTCGATATCCGAGTTGTTGATCCCCTCACCCTCGCGGGCGGTGAAGATCGGATTGACGGGAGCCAATTCCCACGAGCGGAGATCTTTGGAGCGGATCATCGCCGACTCGTAACCGCTGCGCCCGTCTTCGGCGATATGCCCGTCCTCGCGCAGATAGATCACGTAGTAGTAATCGCCGAAGCGGCGGATGACCGGGCAGGCGCTGTAGGTTTTGCCGTCAAGACCGGCGTAGCAGGTGTCGGGGACTTTTTCCCAATGCTCCAGGTCGGCGCTGCGGGCGAACTTAAAGCAAAAGCCGACCGGTTTGTCCGATTCGTACGCCATAATGTAGCCGTCGCCGTCGCGGCACACCGAGCTGTTGAGCAGCATCTCGTTATCTCGGGAGACGGCGGGGGTCTGGGTCCAGTTCTGAAGATCGGTCGTTTTTAAATGAACGATATCTCCCTGCCAGTATCCCCCGAGCGAGGCGAAGACATGGAGCGTATCGCCCTCGACCAGGGCGCAGGCGAAGGAACAGCCCGCGCCGAAGCGCGCGAGGGTTTCGCCGCTGTCCGGATCGGTGATCTCCAGCCAGAGCTTATCCTCAACCGCTTCGGCCTCATGATGATGCACCGAGGAAAGCAGCAGCATCTTCCCCTCCCAAAGGAACGGTGTGACCTCGCAGACGTGGGAATCGTCGGCGAAAAAGATCTTCCCGGTCTTTTCCAGCAGCGGGACAGTGGCCCGGGCGCCGGAGGCGGAAAACAGCAGCGCGGCCGCCGCGAAGGCGAAGGTGATCAAAATTCGGTGGTGTCTCATCGTGAAAACCGTTTCTTTCTATGGTGCGGGATTTTATTGTTCGGAAGCGGTGCCGAGCCCCTCGGGGGTCTCGGGCGGGGCCATATATCGGAACAACTCGACCGGCCACCCCTTCATCGGGATCATCCCCTCGGGGACCGGATTATTGAACTGAACGTACGCGCAGTTCTTCCCCTTGAGCGTGTACTTCGGGGGCGTCGGCTTTTCATCGCTGAAGACCTTGCACCCCATCAGCAGACAATCCTCCAGATCGACCTGATAGCGCGCCCCGTCGTTCGGGGTGCGGATGATCCCCGTGCAGGGGGGATTGCCCGCCGGCTGGGTGAAGTTCATCACCAATAAACGGCAGTTCTTCAGCGCCACGTGGGTCGAGCCGTCGTACTCGGCGCAGTTGTTCTCGATGGCGTTGTCGGGCGAGACCAGCGTGCAATCTTCCAGATATACCTCCGGCCGCCGCGCCAGCTGTTGGCGGGTCGACCGGAAGAAGAGCGCCCCGGCGTCCCCCCAGCGGTCGAGCGTCGCCGCCCAGGTTCGGCGGAAGACGATCGGCTCCTCGTCGCGGGTGGTCCCCCGGTTCTCTTCCGGTTTACAGCCGAAGGCGACCCCGATCCCAAAGGCGCGGCCGATACTGACGCAATCCTCGACCAAGACGGTGAACGGCTGCGGGTCGTCGAGGCAGTCCCAAAAGAGTCCCGCGTCGCCGCCGGTGACGTACATCCGGCGAACGATCCAGCGGTCCCAATTGTGGGAAGAGATCGTTTCGCCGGTATGCTGCGCG
>CADBTE010000310.1 GCA_902797455.1 uncultured Planctomycetota bacterium
GAAGCGTCTTGCCGTCGAACGCCAGATCCTCGAGCTCAATGCCGTTGGAGCAATAGGAATCACCACGATTCATCGCGTCGAAAATCGACCCCGGTGTGAGTTCACTGCAGCGGACATGCTGCCAGGCGACGAACGGAAGATAATCGGTCCGGAAACAGCCGTGCGAGTCGTCGGTCCCGGTCCCCATCAGAAGGTGCTGATCGTGCGACGCGCGCCAGGCGTTGACCACGTCGAAGAAACTTTCGGGGGTCCATGCGTCGGGACACAGCGGCCCGGAAGTATCGTTATTGAGCAGTTCCATCTGGATCAAATCGGGACGGGAAATCAGCGAACTGGGCTGGATGTTGTAGTACTGCCACATCGGGTGGTTCACCGTGAAGAGCCACGGCTGGCCGCTGTCAGCGTACAGCTGATTGGCGGTATCGGCGGACTTTTTCAACAGCGCGTCGGTTTGGCCGTCGTCATCGATTTCGACAAAGTAATCTTTTTTGACATTAACGCAGTTGGTATGAACAAAATGCGCCGTCATCTCAAAACCGGGCATCATCAGAAATTTCCCCGGCTCGCCAAACTGCGCGTTGAGTTCGTCGAAGGTCTTCATGCGAACATAGCGTCCCTCATCGGTATCGATGATATCGACCGAATCGGCACCGAACCGGTCCTGTGCCCGCCTGATATCTTCCTCGAGGAGATTCGGCCATCCCCATGCCGGGGCGACACGCTTCCAGAACGAGGTCTTCCCCTCAAAGGGTGCGAGGTCCTTCGGGGTGAAATCCATCGCGAAACCGTTGAAACGAAGCCGATCGGTCTGGAGGATATTGTGGTCAGAGAGGCAGAAGAATTCATATCCATTCTTCTTATACTCGCTGACTATGACCTCGGGAAGATCCTTCCCGTCGCTCCACTGCGAATGGCAATGGATATTCCCCTTGTACCAGCGAGGCGACGGCTTCTCTTGAGCCGTCACGCCGCGTACGGCCGCCGCCGCGGCCAAGGCCATCGAGGTCTTTAAAAAATCACGACGCTGCACTGCCTTATCCTTTCTGAATTGAAAGTTCTTCTCTGGGGAGAGATCTTACTTCTCCATACCCTTGATACCACCTTCGTTGAGGGCCTCCAGGGCCAGATCGGGTCGGTTGGTAGTGATGCTGCGAACCCCATAACCATAGAGGCGGGCAATATCCTGCGGGTTATCGACTGTCCATACCATCACCTCGATGCCGCCGGCGGCCAAACGCTCGAGAAGCTCGGGACAGGCCTTGGTATAGAGCATGTCGACCACGTTCGTCCCGCACTCTTTGAGGGTTTGCTCAATTTTGGCGCAGGCCTCGTCGACGGAAACTTTTTCGTCGAACGACACCAGCCAGGCACACGGGATATCGGGAGCGATCTGACGGAACTTCTTAACACGATTGGCGGAGAAGTCGATCAGGACCGTCTGCTTTTCCATTTTGTGGGCGCGAACCGATTCAATGAGCTTCTCTTCAAAGCCATCGGCCTTGATCTCGATGACCGCGTAGACATCGGACTGGCTGAGGAGTTCCAGCGCCTCGTCGAGCGTGGGGTATTTCTCCCCCTTGAACTGCTCCCCCTTCCAGGCCCCCGCATCGAGCTTGCGGAGCTCTTCGAAAGTGACATCCGAGGCCTTGACCTTCGCGCCGGCGATCCGTTCGAGCGTACCGTCGTGGTTGAGGTACATCACGCCGTCTTTGGTCTGGTAGATATCCATCTCACAGCCGCTGGCGCCGACCTCAATACCGGCCTTCATCGAGGAGAGCGTATTCTCGGGGGCGATGGCGGAAAAACCTCGGTGGGCAACCACCGGCAGGAACGGCATGGCGGGATAGTTCTCTTGGGCGTTAACAAAGGCGGTAAGCAGCGGGGCTGCCGCAAGAGCGCAAAGCAGGGCGATATTTTTCATAGGGGAAAAACTCCTTGAGGAAAATGTTTGGGTAAATACGTCTTTTTATGACGGAGAATTGTACCCCGTGGAAAACAAAAAAACAAGTTCGAACCGGCCGCGGCCCGAAGAGTATTTCCAGCGAATAGGGGGATTGGGGGGAAAGAGGATCTGTCCATATTGCCTTGAACAGTCAAAAGCGTTATTATAGAGGCGGTATTTGAGAAACGTTCTTCCCCAAAAGGGAGAAACGCTTCAGGCACTGTTGTCAAGTTAGGGAACCGCGAACTATGTCCCGCATTCTACCGCGAGTTGTATTGGCCGCCGCGGCGCTTTGTCTGTTGGGCGCTGCTGGATCATACGCCGCCGACGACGATATTCTTCGTCCCTCCCACGAGACGAACCAGACCCGACGTACAGATGACAGTGTCATCCCGCCGCGAAACACCTCCGCGTCACGTTCAGGAAGCCAAGATTTTGACGGAAACCTTACCAGCGCCCCCTCGCGTTCCGCGCGCGATCCCGCCGCGCTGGGTTCTTCGCTGGACAATGACCTTCAAAATCGTCCCCCCGAACCGGTTCAAAAGCCGTCGAATAATCTTTATCCCCAGGGATTCCTGACGATGTCGACCCCTTCGGCCGGTTCCATGCTGGACGATGGCTCCTCCGAGTCCGAAACCGCCTCAGATAAAGATTCCGGAATTCTTCTGGCCACGATGCTGGGACTGTTGATCTTCGGTATCTTCACCTGGAGCGACTACCGTTATCGGCAGGTTCTCCAGTCGCTTATGGCCAAAAATCGGCGGATTCTCGGCGGCGAAATCATCGACAGCTCCACCGAGGCGATCGCCTCTCCCTGGGAAGGTCTTTTCCCCTTCTCCGACAGTTGGTTCCCCTGGTTCCGCCCCACCCGAAGTGACGTTGATCTGAGTACCCAAATCGCCCTGCTCAACGATGATCCCAAACTCTAAACCATGAAGGTAGTCACCTTAGCCAACGGAGATTTCGCCGCTCCCTCTTTTGAGGCTATCGCCTCGTCTGAGCATGAGGCCGCCGCGCTGTTTGTCTTTCCGATTCGAGGAAAAACCCGTAAAAAAACCGAACTTTCCGCTGTACGCCGGATCGCCCAAGATCACGCGATTCCGGTGGTGAATTTAGCCGACATCAATACCCCCGAGGGGATCGAACTTTTAAAGTCTTTCTCCCCCGATATCCTCTTCATCTGCGACTACGGAAAGATTCTCCACCCTGAGGTAATCGCGGCCGCCCCTTACGGGGGCGTCAATCTCCATGGTTCTCTCCTGCCGCGCTACCGCGGTGCCGCTCCGGTCCATCGGGCCATTCTCGCCGGCGAGACCATCTTCGGTGTCTCCGTCATTCATATTATCCCCCAGGTCGACGCCGGACCGGTGATTCTCAGCGCGAAAGACCCTGTTTCGTACGATCTGACCGAGCAGCAGACCGTCGTCGAAATCGAGGAACGTCTCTCGCGCCTCGGCGCGCCGCTGGTTCTTCGAGCGTTCGACCTCATCGCCTCGGGCAAAGCCCAGCCCCTTCCTCAAAATGACCGTCAGGCGACCCGCGCCCCCAAGATCCGCAAAGAAGAGGGGCGCATCGATTGGTCCAAGACGATGCTCGAAATCATCAACCAGTACCGCGCCTTCCAGCCGTGGCCCAAGACCTTCTCGGACTGGACGCGTGACGGCAAACCGCCAATGCGACTGATCCTCGGCCCCTTCACCCGTACCGTCTTAACACCTCCGGACGACGCGAAAATCGGTGAGGTGATTCGTCCTAAGGGAGGTCGGCTCTTAATCCGCTGCGGCGACGGGGTGATCCAAGTCGACCGAATCCAACCGGCTGGTAAGCGGGTCATGACCGGCAAAGAGTTCCTGATCGGCTACCGTATGGCCGACGCAGAAGTTTTCCAGTAAGCCGCAAAAACAACCCTTCGGAAACCTTTCTCGTCTGGCGCTTTCCGGTGCCTATGGTACGCGCCTGTGGTTCGCGGTATAATTACCGTTGTGTATAAGGGTGTTTTTGCTGTTCTTACACCACTGTGTTGTCCGCCTAGATATGAACACAGCTTCCCCTGCAAAAACGCCGAAAGAGCCGTGTAAAGTCGTTAAAAGCAATCGAGGTTAATCGTGAATGTTCTTGTGACCGGCGGGGCGGGTTATATCGGTTCTCACGCGGTGCGCGCGCTTTTGGCGCACGGAGACTCGCCAGTGGTGATGGATAATCTCTTTCGCGGCCACCGTCAGGCCGTTCCGGAAAACGTCCCCTTCTTCCAGGTCGATCTGGCCGAGACCGATAAAATCGTCCAGATTCTGACCGACCACAAAATCGAGGCGGTTCTGCACTTTGCCGCGCTGACCTACGTCGGCGAGTCGGTCCAGCAGCCGCTGCGCTACTACGCCAACAATACCGCCGGCGCCATTTCTCTTCTGACGGCGATGGACCGCGCCGGAGTCAGAAAAATTGTATTCAGCTCCACCGCGGCGACCTTTGGCGAGCCGGAGGAAGTCCCGATTGTCGAGACCTCGCCGCAGCATCCCATCAATCCGTACGGCCGCTCGAAGTGGATGGTGGAACAGATCCTTCAAGACTATGCCGGCGCTAATCCCAAGTTCGGTTACTGCGTCCTTCGCTATTTCAATGTCGCCGGCGATTCTCTGGGCGGCGACATCGGTGAGGATCACACCCCCGAGACACATATCATCCCCAATATTCTCTTTGTTCCGCTCGGCAAGAAAGAGAGTTTCACTCTCTTCGGGGACGACTATCCCACTCCCGACGGAACCTGTGTGCGCGATTACGTCCACGTTGAAGATTTGATCGACGCTCACATCCTGGCGCTGGATGCTTTAAAGGATGGGGATCGCCGCTACTACAACCTCGGCATCGGCCGGGGATATTCCGTCAAGGAAATGCTCGACGCCGCCGAGCGGGTGGTAGGCCAGAAGATTCCCCACCAGGTCGGCCCCCGCCGCAGCGGTGACCCGGGAACTCTCTACACCTCATCCGAGAAGATTCAGCGCGAACTGGGGTGGTCGCCGAAACATACCGAGGTCGACGACGTTATCGCCACCGCCTGGAATTGGCATAAGAACCATCCCAACGGCTACGGATCCTGATGAACTTCAAACGGGGGGCTTCGTGGACAAAAAAAGAATCATCTTCATCACGGGCGCCAGCGGCGGAATCGGCCTGGCCTTGGCGCGGACTTTGGCCAAACCGGGGACGATTCTCCTCCTTCAGGCCAGCAGCCGCTACGACGAGCTCAAAGCGCTCAGCCGCGAGATCGGGGGTTCTTCCATCGGTATCGAGACCTTTAAGGCCGATCTGTCCAAAAGTGACGAACAGGACCACTTCGTCGACGAGGCCCTCGTGTGGCTCGATCGATTCAACCCCCAAAGCATCGGGACGATCTCGTGGATCAACGCCGCGGGAGTCGATCTGATGAATCCCCAAACAAAGGAGCTCCCCTTTGACGTTCGGCTGAGAATGATTCTGTCGGTCGACGTCGAGGCCCCGATCAGAATGTCGCGCCGGGTTGGTTTGAGGATGACCGAGCTGACGATGCTCAATCAGATCGAGCAAGCGGCCGTCTCCCCCATCAACGCGTCGATCCTCTTTTTCGGCTGGGATGGCGCCGCGCGCGGGATGGCCGGGGAGTCGGGGATGCTCTACGCGGCGGCCAAGGGGGGGATCACCGCGTTTTCCCGTTCGCTGGCCCAAGAGCTCGCCCCGTTTGTCCGCGTCTTGACCATCTCCCCCGGCTGGATCGAGACCACCTGGGGCAAAAGCGCTCCGAAGGCGGTCCATCGTCACCGCAGCGAGTCTCTCCTCGATCGCTGGGGGTCTCCTGAAGAGGTAGCAAATCTGGCCGACTTCCTCATTTCGCAGAGGGCCTCTTATATCAACGCTCAAAACATTGAAATCAACGGTGGTTTCCGCCCTTATCCCCGTAAAACATTTGACACCTCCCGCCCCGGCAGCTAAAATATTTTTGTCGCCGGGTTTTCCGGTAAAACACTATTTTTGTCAGCAGCGTTCAAGAAACGTATAGGAAGAGGTACGCCATGGTAATGCTCGCAAGTTACGGCATCGCCGTATTGTTCTGTGTGATCACGATGTTCTGCTGGGGATCGTGGGGAAATACGCAAAAGCTCGTCGGAAAGACCTGGCGGTACGAGCTCTTCTACTGGGACTATGTCTTCGGCGTCGTTTTGGCCGCTCTGGTCTTCGGCCTGACGATGGGGTCGCACGGTGATGTCGGCAATGTCGCAAACGTATCTTTTTGCGAAAGCTTAAAGCAGGCAAGCTGCCAGTCGCTTCTGTGGGCGTTCGCCGGAGGCGTGGTCTTTAACATCGCCAACATCCTTCTGGTAGCGGCGATCGCCGTGGCGGGAATGGCGGTCGCCTTCCCGGTCGGGATCGGTCTGGCCCTGGTGCTCGGCGTGCTGGTGAACTACCTCGGCAATCCGGCAGCCGCGGGGAATCCGCAGATTCTCTTTCTGGGGATCGCGCTGGTCACCTTGGCGATCATCCTCAATGCCGTGGCGTACAGCAGGCTCCCGAAGACGGCCGACACCTCGATGGGCAAGGGACTGACGCTGTCGATTCTCTGCGGTATTTTGATGTCCCTGTTCTACTTCTTTGTCGCCAAGTCGATCACCTTGGTCGAAGGGGCGTCGGACAGCGCGCTGACGCTGGCTAATCTTCAGCAGGAGGGGGCCCACCTGGAAGCCGGCAAATTGACCCCGTACGCGGCGAACTTCGTCTTCTCGATCGGTATTTTGGTGAGCAACTTCATCGTGATGCCTATCTTGATGAAGAAACCGATCGTCGGGACCCCCGTGGCACTTGGCGCCTATTTCTCGGGACGCGCCAGCGACCACCTCTGGGGGATCATCGGCGGTATCATTTGGGCGATCGGTATGACGCTCAACGTGGTCGCCTCGGGGGTCGCCTCCGCGGCGATCGCCTACGGGCTCGGTCAGGGCGCCACCTTGATGTCTGCGATCTGGGGAGTCTTCATCTGGCGTGAGTTCCGCGACGCCCCCAAGGGGACGACCAAGTATCTCGTCGCGATGTTCCTCGCCTTCATTGTCGGCCTGGGACTGATCATCTGGACGAAGCTGTAAACGCGCTTGTTCTCCCATAAAAAAAGAGGGGCTTAAGCCCCTCTTTTTTTGCGCTCCTTGTTTTGCCCTACCTTTCCGCCCCGGTAAACGGCACGTTGGCGTCCATCCACAGGTAGAGCGTTCGGCGCTCGGCGTCGGTGAGTTTCA
>CADBTE010000311.1 GCA_902797455.1 uncultured Planctomycetota bacterium
ATCACCGGTGATCGGGTTATAACGCCAAACCTCGGTGATGGTTTCCCCGCCGCGCTCAGTCTTGACGGTGAGGACCCCGGCGATCGGGTCGTCGACAGCCGAAGAGGTACTGACCGTCTCCCACGGCGAGGAGGCATCCGCGCGGGTATCTAGTGAAACCGACCGTGTCGCGTCGCCCGATTTGAGGCGGTATTCCCGATCACTGCCCGGGCAGGTCATCGCGATCCCGCTGCCGTCGGGCAGAATACGGAGGACGAACTTCACCGTACCGTTTCGGTCGGTCAATCCGACGGGGACATCCGGGCGATAGAGGATCGAACGCTCTTTGTTGACCACGTTGTTTTCCACCACGTAGTGGTCGTTCCGCAGAACCTTTCCCTCTTTGGAAAGAATAAAATGCGTCGCCTGAATCCATTTCCAGCCGTCCCAGACCGTGGTGATATGAAAGTGCGGCGGGAAATCTTGATGGCCATTGGGGAAGTTCGTCTCAAAACCGTGGATATAGATCTGACCGTCAAACGAATCGGCCGACTCGGTGAAACCGGCCAGGCGCATCATCTCGCGCGAGGCGAAGATGTAGTTTAAATGCGCGGCGACCTCGTTTTTTGGGAAAGGATGATCCCGGTAGGGACCGGCCTGCATACCTGGGATATTATGGCATATCTGAACATGAACCGCTCCTAGGGGGGGGAGAGTGGTGACGAACTGTGTCGGCGTCCGGGCAGACGTACAGAGAAATCGAACGCCGTCGTCTGTCTTTTCGACCCGCTGGCCGCCGACCACCTGATCGATCGCGACCGCCGGCCAACGGACTTCAACCATCGGCGGCTCGGCGTTGTCGGCGTCATTCTTAATCGTGAAGAAGTACTCCCGGATATTTACCCCGGTGAATCTTTCTTCCGAGAGGAGGGTCCAGCCGTCGGGCACGGTCAGCTCGGGGGCCGGTGTCTCGCCGAAGGTCTCTTTGATGACCTTCGCCCCATAGCGGGTCTCGGCCAACAGCGCCGCGGCGGCGCAGAAGCAAAACAGCGCAGTCAAGAGCAACGGCAAGCCGAACATATATCGCCGCGCGGGGGAAATGGGGGAGGATTTCATTCGTACTGCTCTTCTTGCATTTGGTGTGATGGCTGGTGGCATGCGAAAGAACAACTTCGATTGTATCGACCCAAACAGGCGATTTCAAGAGCCAGACAGCTGGCAGCGCCCCGTGTGAAGGTGTTGAACCGGGACTTTCGGACAAGTACAATGGGGAAGGTGAAACTTGGGGAGAAGCTCCCAACGAAAACAACAGCAGTGAACCATTAGGAGTGTAAAGAAGGAGTTCGTATGAAACGTCTGATCGTGCCTCTGGCCCTTGGTCTTCTGATACTGGCATGGGGTTTCTCATTCACAATGGTGACCGCGCAGGAGCAAAACGGTCCCGATCTGGTGCCGGCGAACTGGCTTCCCGAGTGGGAGAACCCTTCCGTGCAAATGCGGCCTCTTCAGATTGTTCACGGACAGGATCTCACCGATCCGGCCGTCTGCGATTACTTCCGCGATGAATGCGGCCTGGGGGGAGTCGTCTTCAATGTCAGCGGGAGTGACGGCTATGTTCGAAATCAGACCAACTGGGATCGTTTTGTGAAGGGCGCGAAAAACGCCGACGCCGCGGGACTTCGGATGTGGATCTACGACGAGAACGGATACCCCTCGCTGAAAGCCGACGGGGCGGTGCTCGAGAACAATCCCGAGCTGGTCTCCAAAGAATTGGTCTGGGACAAAGACGCCGAAGAGCCGTTTTATGTGCGTGACTGTTATGAATTCACCCACTCGTGCAACAGCTACGCCCCGTCGCGCCGCTATCCGAACCCCTTGAATAAGGCGGCGGACGATAAGTTCCTGGAACTGACCCACAAGCGGTACAAGAAAGAGCTGGGCGATGAACTCTATGGCAAGGTAGAGGCGTTCTTCACCGACGAGCCGTCGATGATGGCGGTCAATATCGGTCAAATTCCCGAAGATGTACGCAAAAACGTCCAAACGATCGACCCGATCGATCCCGACAAAAAATCGCTCCCGATGCTCCCCTGGTGCGACGACATGCTCGAGCGCTATCAAGAGCGC
>CADBTE010000312.1 GCA_902797455.1 uncultured Planctomycetota bacterium
AGCGCATTGATATTCTTCCCTTCCCCCTGCAGATCGGCGTAGAAGGTCAGCCGGCCGCGCACCTGGCTTTGCCCCCCGTTGAGATCGCGGCCGACATCGCGCAGATTCCCATCGCGCAAAAGCAGACCGACTCGATAGACGACCGGATCGCCTAAGAGAATTCCGCCGCTGATATTAGCCGTCCCCCGAAACAGTTCGCCGGTGACGGGGCGTCCCATCGACAGGGCGTTTTCGGCCAGGTGAAGCGACTGTAAAGAGGCCTCGGGATTGGGAGAGGCGATCTGCAGCACCGTTTCGTCCTGACCGCCGCCTCCCTGAGCGCGGAGGATGGTTTCGCTGTCTATCACGCGGGCATCGCGCGCGCCGGAAGGGGAAATGCCCGAGACGGGAAGCCGGCCGCGGAAAAATTCCTCCTGCCGAAGCGAGGTCTTTTCGGGGCCCCAGGCGGTATTGCCGAAGCGAAGTTCCCGCCCGTCGAACGAGAACGGCCCCGTCACCGACGTCACCTGGACGTTGTTGACAAAGAGATTCTCTATCCCCAGCTCGCCGAGGACCGACTCGATCCGGCCGTTGGAACTTTTTCCCCACATATGCATCTTGCCGCAGAGCCCCTCAATCGGCCGGGCCAAAGAGGCGCTGTTGCGCTCGAAGATCACATCCCCTTCCCAAAGGGTCTCGACCGGCGCGCCGGGGGCGTTTTGCCGAAACAGGAGATTCCCTCCCAGATTCAGGTAACCGGCCAGGCGCAGCGCGCTGAGCATGCGGCGGATATCTTCCGTCGCGGCGTTTTCGAGACGGTGGTCGATCGGGAGCTGGTCGACCGTAATGGGGAAAAGACCAAACTGCCAGCTTCCGTCGGCCTCGAATCGGCTCACGGCGTTGGCGTAGAAGACCGCCGGACCGCTTCGGCCGCGAATATCCCGGGCCGTGATCTCCCCGTCGCGGTACGACAAGGTCCCCTCGAGTTCCTCGATCTTATAAGGGAAGACCGCCGGACAGATCGAGACGCTCTTCTCGGAGGGAACGGTGTCGAACCGCAGAGAAAATTTTCCCTCTCGCGTGGAGTACGTGGCCTGAACGTGAGCGTCGGCTCGGCCGCTGAGGTGGAGATTATCGACCAATTGGCGCTTCTCCGGCTCGATCAGGGCCGCGGAGAGCTCCTCCCCCAAAGGAAAGCGCTTGATATCGATCGAAAGGGTCAAAAGCGCGTCGCCGTCGGGGGTATCGTGGATATCCCCCTCGATCCCGGCCTCGGCCCCGCTGCCGCTGACATGAAAACCGGTGAAACGCCACATGTTGTCGGCGTAGTCGATTCGGCCGGTGACACCGGAAACGGGAAAGGGGAAGCGGTCGTAACAGAACGCGCCGTCCCGGACATTGATCACCAAAGAGAATTGATTTTTGGGATTTCCGCTGTCGTCGCGCAAGCGGCGCAGCAGAACCTCGGCGTCGACCGTTCCGCTGGGGTGAAGGGCCTCGATCTCGCCGCGGCAATGCTCAGGAAGCAGACCAATGAGCCGATCACAGACGGCTATCCCCGCGCACTCGATTTTCACCTCTCCCGCCGGGGCTTTAAGCGCCGAGGCGAACGTGCCGTTTAACGCCAGGCGGCCATCCCCCCCGCCGACACGAAAGCTCAGCGTTTCGTTCTCGTCCAAGGTCAGCTCGCCGGTGAGCCGATCTATCCGCTCGGGGAGCATCCCCCCCTCGATCGACAAATCGCGGCACGAAAGCCGAATCTCCTTCGAGCGCCACTGGGCGCCGCGGCGCTGGAATTCCGCGTAGAGTTTCGCCGTCGTCTGAAAGCCAATCTCGCTCAAAAGCTTGGAGTCGGGGACGGGGAGGATCGCGCCGAGCCCCCGCTGACGCGCCTTTTCAATCGTCTGGCCGGTGAGAGGAAACTCTTCCAGCTGGAGACGCACAGCGGCCTGGCCGCCGCTGTCTTGGCGGTAATCGCCCAGCAGGAGGACCGGGCCGCTTCGGCCCGTCATTCGAGAGACCTCGACCCGGTCATTATCGGCGCGGTACTCGATAAACAGATCGGCGATCGGCTGTTCGAGAACCGCCAGCGAGACGTTTCCGCGGCACATCGAACCGGCCAGCGCGTATCGGAACCCCTCCGGGCGGGCCGCGTCGTCGGCCATCGAAAAGGTGAGGGTATTGTACCCGCGCAGCGTCTCCAGCGGCCCGTACCGAGAAGGATCTTGGATCAGCGCGCGGATGAACTCCGGACCGGTCTCGAAGTTATCGATCTCCCCGCGCAGCCGCCACCGCTTTGCGTCGGGGGAGGCGGTCATATGGATGGCGAGTTTGCGCAGATGGCTGTTCGTCCCTTCCGACTCGATACGCCACAGCGAAAGCGCCTGGGCGGCCTGCTGACCGAGAGAGTCGAGCCGCCGGGGAGCGCCGGTTTCGTCCCCCTGCCAGCCGGAACGGGAGAGATTGCGGTCAAAGTCGAACCGGCCGGAGGTCTCGCTCAGCCGCGAGGCGGATACCCCGGGGGGGAGAATGGCGCAAGTCAGGCCCGAAAGAGTATAGGGGACCCCGCCGTCGTCTTCCATGCCGTCGGCGTGGGCGGCGATCGTCGCGCCGGTGATCTCGATCGGGCACCCCTCCACGCCGCCGTCGAGGCGGGGGACGAATCGGGACAGATCTGACCGGCCGGCGCGGCGGCTGATATGGAACGTCGGATGGCGCAGCACGATCCGGTCCAGCGCGACATTCCCGCTAAAAAGGGCGGCGCGGGAAGCCCCCACCCGAAAGAAGACCTCGTCGACACACAGACACGGCTGCTTTCCGGCGCAGCCGCCGCTCGATTTATCGCAGACCCGCACGCCGCGCATCGATATCCCCTGTTTTTCGATCAGGCGGATCGAATCGAAGTCGATTTCCAGCTCGGGAAAGATCACCGCGAGTCGATTCTCGGCGCAGCGGCGGAGAATCGAATCGGCCCGGTGTTTCAGTACCAGCGCCGACAAAAGGAGGACCAAAAAGAAAACCAGCAGCCCCCTTTTCGCGAGCGAGAAGAACCGCGCGCGGTTTTTTCCGCCGCTCGGTGTCTCGAAGCCGGAAGTACTGGCTGAATCGTTCATCTGTCTTGTGGGCCGCCCTTGCGGCCGCGAACGCTGAAAAATAAAACCTCTATTCCCCCCGGCAGAGAAACCGCGCCTTGCCCCGCGGGCGATTTCGGACATAATAGTCGCAGTACTCGGGAGGGTAGTAAATTCGGGGGACATTAAACAAAATAGGCCGCGCCGTCAATACATTTCCTTGTTCGACGGACTTTCCCCCGACGAGTTCTGTCCCGGGGATTTCACGATTCAAAACAGCGCTGCGAAAGGTGATGAGAATGCATCCTCTTGCTGGTCAACCGGCGACCGCCGAAATGCTGATCGACGTCGACGC
The DNA here is from genome assembly GCA_902797455.1 of uncultured Planctomycetota bacterium. GTDB lineage: Bacteria > Planctomycetota > Planctomycetia > Pirellulales > Thermoguttaceae > RUG695. The sequence goes on from CADBTE010000312.1 coordinate 3,406, forward strand.
CCTGTACAACGATTATTACACCAAAAAACCGGATCCGAGCGTCTACGCCCAAACGATTCTCTTCGGGACGAGCGGCCACCGGGGAACGCCGCTCAACAGTACCTTCACCGAGGCGCATGTGCGGGCAATCGCCCAAACGGTCGTCGACTACCGCAGGATGGTCGGGTACAGCGGTCCGCTTTTCCTCGGCCGCGACACACACGCCGTCTCGATCCCCGCGCAGAAGACCGTTCTGGAGGTCCTGGCGGCCAACGGCGTGACGGTCGTCTGGCAGGCGAACGAGGAACCGACCCCGACGCCGGTCATCTCTCGGGCGATTTTGGTCTACAACCGCGATCACGCCGGCGCCAGCGCCGACGGCCTGATCATCACCCCCAGCCACAACCCGCCGACCGACGGCGGGATCAAGTACAATCCCCCGCACGGCGGGGCGGCCGATACCGACGTCACCGCCTGGATGCAGAAGCGGGCCAATGAGTACCTCCGGGACGACAACCGCGGGGTGAAGTTCGTTCCGTACGAAGAGGCGATTCAAGCGCCGAATGTCGCCACGGTCGATTTCAAGCGGGACTACATCGACGATCTGGAGTCGGTGATCGATTTCGAGGCGATCCGCCGGGCGAACCCACATCTGGGAGTCGACCCGCTCGGCGGGGCGGCGATCCTCTACTGGAAGCCGATCGCCGAAAAATACGGTCTGGACATCACCGTCGTCAACGACAAGATCGACCCGACGTTTTCGTTTATGACGGTCGACCACGACGGGAAGATCCGGATGGACTGCTCCTCTCCCTGGTCGATGCGCCGGCTGGTGGCGATGAAGGACAAGTTCGACCTGGCCTTCGCCAACGACCCCGACTCGGACCGCCACGGGATCGTCGTCCCCTCGGTGGGGCTGATGAACCCGAATCACTATCTTTCGGCCGCGATCCGCTACCTGGCGGCCAACCGGCCGAACTGGCCGGCGGAGGCCGGTATCGGGAAGACGCTGGTCTCCAGCGCGATTATCGACCGCGTCGTCGGTGAAAGCGGACGCGAACTGGTCGAGGTTCCGGTCGGCTTTAAGTGGTTCGTCCCCGGGCTGTACAACAGTTCTCTGGCGTTCGGGGGGGAAGAATCGGCGGGAGCCAGTTTCCTCCGCAAAGACGGGACGGTCTGGACCACCGACAAGGACGGGATCATTCTCAACCTTCTGGCCGCCGAGATCCTCTCGAAGGCGGGGAAAGACCCGGGGGTTCTCTATCAGGAGATCGAGAAGAAGTTCGGCACGCCGGTCTACCGAAGAATCGACCAGCCGATCGCCGCGGAGAAAAAGAAGAACTTCGCCTCGCTGACTCCCGAGCGGGTCAGCGCCAAGGAATTGGCCGCAGAGCCAATCACCGCCACGCTGACCCGGGCGCCGGGGAACGGCGCGCCGATCGGCGGCATCAAGATGGCCTCGAAAAACGGCTGGTTCGCCGCCCGTCCCTCGGGGACAGAGAATATCTACAAGATCTACGCCGAGTCGTTCCTCGGAGAGGAACATTTACAGAAGATCCTCACCGAGGCGCAGACGATCGTCAACGCGGCGCTGGAATAAAAGCCCCACGCCAAGGCCGGGTTCGTTTGGTGATGTTTTCGGAAACGGCATGATCTTTGCGGGTCATGCCGTTTTTCATCTCATCGATTCCTTCGCGAAAGGAACAGACAAAGCTTTATGACCGCGTACTTATTTTCACCGCCGGACGGGGTATAATAATTATCCTTGTAAGGAGAGACGGTTAAAGCATGGAAATGTCGGAGCTGATTGCCTACGCCAGCGAGAAGTACCAGATACGCGAAGAGCGTAAATGGGCGGACTTCCCCGGCTTTTCGGTGCTTTGTCACCCGCAGACCGGAAAATGGGTCGCGCTTTTGATGCGCCAGTGGGATACCGAGACGGGCGAGGAGATTGAGCGCTGCGACATCAAATGCGGCAGCGGCGCCCTGGGGCGGCTTTCCAAGTCTTATCTCGCCCCGCCGCTGCGGATGCGCGGCGGCAAGTGGATCAGCGTCGCCTTCGATCATCGCACGGAAAGCGGCGTGGTACGATCCCTGTTCGACGCGGCGGTCCGG
>CADBTE010000313.1 GCA_902797455.1 uncultured Planctomycetota bacterium
ATCTCTTTGACCCGCGCCACGTCGCGCCCGATCTGATCGATCAGCGCCTCGGCGGAGGGGAAATCAACAAGATCGCGCAGCTTTTTGCGCAGCTCCAGCGTGATCGGCTCGCCGTAGAGGTCTCCGCCGCCGTAGCCGATTAAGTGCGCCTCAATCTTCGCCGCCTCGACGCCGAAGGTCGGATTCCCCCCAATCGACACCGCGGCCGGAAAGCGGCGTCCCGCCGCCCTGGCCGCCGCGGCGTAGACCCCCGCGCCCGGGATCAGCGTGACGACCTGAGCGACATTCGCCGTCGGGAACCCAAGCGTGCTCCCCCGATGTTCCCCGGGGACACAGACCCCCTCGAGGGTATAGGGACTCATCAAAAGAAGCGCGGCGGCATCGACGGCGCCGTCGCGAATCAGGCGCCGGATCCGGCTGCTGGAGACCGGTTCCCCCAAACAGTCGACGGAGGGGACAATCTCTAAGAAGAGACGGTACTTTTCGCACAGCTCACGAAGTGTTTGGCCGTTGCCGGCGCGATCGCGGCCAAAGGTAAAATTCGCCCCCTCGACCATCCCGGCCGCCCGAAGGGAAGAAAGAACCGTCGAGCGAAAGAACTCCTCGGGACGCTGAGCGAAGAACTCGCGGTCGGCCGAAACCAGCAGAAGATAATCGGGCAAGAACGACTCGATCCATCGGATCTTAGTCGACATAGTATACAGCGGCGGGGAGAGCCGCTCGGGCGCCAGAAAAGCGAGGGGAGGCGGATCGAACGTCATGACGACCGAGGGGACGCCGAGCCGGCGCGCGTTGTTTGTCAATGTTTTGAGAAGTTCGGCGTGCCCCAGATGAACGCCGTCGAACTTCCCAATCGACAAAAGACCGCCGGCACAGCCGGCGGGAAGCGCGCTAAAATCCTCGATCCGTTCCATAGCCCGACATTATACCCCTGGGGGAGAAACCTTATACCCCGGGGGAAGAACCCAGCCGCTCACTCCTCGGGATAGTCGTGAGCCGTCTCGAGCTCTTTGGTATTGCGATCGATCGCCATCACGATGGTACGGGACTGTGTTCCGTCGACCGCCGAGGCGACGACCTGGAAGATATGCCGCCGCTCGGGGAGACGATAGGGGACCCAGAAACTCCCGTCCGGCTCCACCCTCACCGGCTTGTCGCGGATCGTCAGCCGGGCGTTGGGAGAGGTCGTCCCTTTGATGATCACCTCGGCGTCGACCGTCAAATTGAACGGGGTATCGTAGATGCCGGCGATATCTTCCTCGTCGAGCACAATCGAGCCGCCGCCGAAACGGCCGCGGCCGCGCGGGTAGCGCCCCGTGTCGTAGCGGGGGAGCCAGCCGGTCTGGGGACTCATCCCCTCCTGCTCGTAGTTCTCGGGGGTCTCGACCGTGTTGCTGGTTAGCAGCGAATAGAAACTGTTCTTATAGCGGTAGCCGATTTCCACCTGGTACGTCTGGGGAGGATCGTCGACCTTCAGGAACCAGTTAAAGACCCCGCCGACGATCTTTTGCTCCGAGAAGATCTCCCAGCGCAAATTGCCGATCGAGTTGGGGACCCCCCGCATCAGGCGCAGCACCGGCTCGGCGGCGAACCAGTCGCGGCCCAGGACCGAGCGGGCCTTCTGCACCATCTTCTGGCTGATCTCCCACCAGACGCGCAGCCAGTACGGCCCCATCGCCGTGAGAACCAGACGCTCCCCCGGCTCCTGTCCATCGATTTGAGGGGTGGCAAGGGTATTGCGCAGCTGTTTGGCCTCCAGAGCGCGCCGAAAGCGCTCTTGATCGGAACGAACCTGTATCGACTCGATCTCCTCGGGCTCTTCTTTGACGGGGGGTTCAGATCTCTTTCTGGCCGGCTTGCCGGTCTCGGCTTTGGGTTCCTCTTGTTTGGCCGGCTGGGGCTTGGCGGCCCGCTTCATTTCTTCCTCGGCGGGTACTTCGGGCGGCTGTTTCCTCGCGCGGCCCTTGGCGGTTTTCGAGGGGCCGCCGTGTTCGGCGGGGCTCTTGCCCGTTTCATTCCCCTTGCTCACCGGCGCGGCGGGCGCTTCGGCGGCCGGTTTCTTTGATTTCCCGGCGGTGTTCTCTTTTTTCTTGGCGGCGGCTTCGGTCACCGGGGCCTCAGGAGTTTTTTTGCCCGTCCCCTTCTTCGGCGGCTTGGCCTCAGGCGTCTGTTTGCCGGCGCTTTTCCCGGAGCTCTTCACGGTATTTTTGCTCTGTTTAGCGGCCGACGCGCCCGTCTTTCGCTCGGCCGCCGGGGCCGTTTGGCCACTGGCCCCGCGCGGCGCCTTGGGCGCGGCCGTTTTACCCGCGTCGGCGCTGTGTTTGGCGCTCGCCTTCTTCCCCTTTTTGGAAGCGTTCTTCGCGTTTTCCGTTAAACGGCGGACGATCTCGGCCTTAGGCATCTCGTGCCAGCCCGGAAGAAGACGCACCTCGGCTAAGGCCTTTAACTCACGCAGCGTCATATGCTCGTAGGATGTGTGACTGCTCACGGTCAGATCTCCGCGTATCTTTGGTCGGGGAGGGGCGCTTGAAAAAGCGCTGACCTTATAGCTCCCCCAAGTATATATGTCTGTATCCTCTTTATTATACGCATTTTATCGGCCAAAGGCAAGCCATTTTCCCGAAACTTTCTATTTTATCTGGTTTTTCGCCCATCCTCTTCTTCCTTTCCTCATCTCCGCCCTCCGCGCGAAACCGCCGGCGCGTGTTGAAAACGGCCTTCCGCGCCGTTATAATCGCCCGTATATTCGGCGGTTCGATTCCCTTCCCCCCCTCAAAAAAAACCAAAGAAAGAGACCCTAAGCCGTGCGGCCGTACCGTCCCAATCTCTTAGTCTTAGAAGAGGCGCTCCTTTCCCCCAAGCGGCCGAGGATCGCCGTGATGGGAGATTTCTGTCTCGATAAATACCTCTATATCGACGCCGCGCTTGACGAGCCGTCGGTCGAGACCGGCCTGACCGCCTACCAGGTGCGGCGCAAGGCGCTGTACCCAGGCGCGGCGGGGACCATCGCCAACAACCTCGCCGCTTTGGAAGCCGAGCTGTTCTGCTTCGGCCTGTGCGGCGACGACGGCGAGGGGTACGAGCTGCGCCGCTGTCTTCACGCCATCGGCGCCAACACCGACGGGCTGCTTTGCGCCGATGGGCTTTTCACCGCGACCTACACCAAGCCGATGCGCCAAAGCGAAGGGGTCTGGAAGGAACTCAACCGTCTCGACATCCGCACCGGCGCGGCGGCGCCGCGCTCGGCCGTCGAGCAGGTCCTTTCCGCCCTGAAGCGGGCGGTCGACCGCGGCGCGATCGACGCGGTGGTCATCTCCGACCAGTTCACCCTCGAGGCCGGATCGGTCCTCTCGCCCGAGACGCGCGCCGCCGTTTCCGATCTGGCGGGCCGCCACCCCGAGATATTCTTCCTGGCCGACTCGCGCTCTTACGCCGGGGAGTACCGGCAGATGATGATCAAGTGCAACGCCAGCGAACTGTTGGACATCGTCGGCCGCCGGCGCGACGGCGGCGCGGCGCGGGTCGCCGCCGATCCTTCGGCCGACAGCCGCCGGCGCGAACTGCTCGACGCCGGCGCTCACCTGGCGGCCCAAAACGGCCGGGACGTCCTGGTCACCCGCGGCAAGGCCGGGAGCTTCCTGTTCAGCGAAGGAACCGTCACAGCGATCGAACCGTTCGAGGTGACCGGCCCGATCGACATCTGCGGCGCCGGCGACGCGACCGACGCGGCGTTCGTCCTGGGGGTGGCGCTCGGCCTGCCGCGGCCCGACGCCGCGCTTTTGGCCGCGGCGGTCTCGTCGATCACCATCCAGCAGATCGGCGTCACCGGGACAGCCACCCGCAAGGAGGCGCTGGAGAGGATCGCCTCGAAGTACCCGCGCTGAAAGCCCTTCCCCCGCCGGAAGTAAAACACACAAAACACGAAATAACGATCGATAACAAACAACAGCAAAAACCCATAGGAGAAACACACGCCATGAAAAAACGGATTCTTCTGCTGCTCGCCTGCGCCGCCTTCGTTCTGAGCGCCGCCCGCCCGGCGGCGGCCGACCAGACCACCGTCGAAACCGCCGCCCCGCCGGCCGCCTACGGGGGACACTACCTCGGCAACCGCGCGCCGCTGAAGCCCTCTCCCCTCCTCAAGCTCCCGGTCGGCGCGGTGCAGCCGCGCGGCTGGCTGCGCCGCTATATGGAACTGCAGCGCGACGGCCTGACCGGACACTTAAACGACATCAGCGTCTGGCTGATCAAAGACGACAACGCCTGGCTGATGAAGGGAGGAAACCACGGCTGGGAAGAGGTCCCCTACTGGCTGCGCGGCTACGCCGACCTGTCGTTCATCCTCAATGACCCGGAAATGCTGGCCGAAACCCAGACCTGGATCGAGGGAATCCTCGCCAGTCAAAAACAGTCCGGCTGCTTCGGCCCCCCCGATCCGGACGCCGAACATTGTGATATTTGGCCGAATATGCTCGTCCTGTTCACCCTCCAGTCGTACTACGAGTTCACCGGCGACGGGCGGGTGATCGATTTTCTGACCCGCTATTTCCGCTGGGCCGACAGTTACCCGGAGGATAAATTCCTGACGACCTTCTGGGAGACCAGCCGCGCCGGCGATATGCTCTACAGCTGCTTTTGGCTGTACAACCTCACCGGGGAAGAGTTCCTCCTCAACGTCGCCGAGAAGATCCGCCGAAAGACCCAGGACTGGTGGCAGGATCTCGCGCTGCCCAACTGGCACAACGTCAACATCGCCGAGTGCTTCCGCGTCCC
>CADBTE010000314.1 GCA_902797455.1 uncultured Planctomycetota bacterium
TCGCTGCCGAGGATCGGAATCGAGCAGTTCCCCGCGCCGGGAAGCGATTCGTCGGCGCTGAAGACCCGGCTCATCGGCGAGCGGCGGATCATCTCCAGCTGTTCTTTGGCCGAGACGCTTTTGTCGCGATCGTGGTCGTGGTTGCCAAACGTGGTGACGAAAGGAACCCCCGCCTCCTCGAACGGCTTGGTGAACCGTGCCCATCCTTCGGCTACCCCCCCTTCGAGCAGCTCGCATCCGACAGGCGTTTTCCCCCCGCCGTTGACGATGATATCGCCGGTAATCACCGCCAGATCGGGCTTCTCCTGCTCGAGCAGAAGGCGAATCCGATCGAGCGTCATCTCCGCCTTGGCGTACTCTTTTTTTGTGGAGTAGGAGTTGTGCAGATCGGTGAACTGAAGAATCCGAAACCGGCCGTTATTGTAGCGAAACATCGGCCGCCCGCGGGGCGCGGTCGGCTCGGCGCTGGCGTCGACCGCCGGGGCCGGCGTCGACGGCACGGCACCGGCCTTGGAAACGGGCAGGACCGCCAGCGACAAGGCGCTGGCGGCTAAAAACCGGCGGCGGGAACAGGTCATTCGCGGTTCTTTGGGCGGGACTCGCATCGTGGTTATTTCCAGTACGACCAGTACAGCTCCTCTCGCAGCGGGGTACTCACGTGGGTGTCGAACCCCGTCTTTCCTTCGGTCAGCTCGATCACTCGGCCGCCGCGCTCCAGATCGCCGTAGGCGCCGAAACCGGTCTTGCGGCCGTAGACCAGGGCGATCCCTTTATACAAAGCCGCGTAGTCGTTGACATGGTCGTGACCAACAAAGATGCCGAGGATATCGCCGCGCTCGATCATCGAGGTAAACAGGCCGCTGTTGAGCTCCGGCGAGCCGGGGGTCTCCCCGGCCGAGCCGGTCGCCGCGTCGGTCTGGTGCACCACCCAATACTCCGGGACCGGGATATGGAAGAACGCCAGCCCCGGAACCGGATGCCCCGCGCGCTGCTCGGCCTTGGCGCTTTCGGCGCGGTACCACTGGATCTGTTCGTTTCGGATCCAGTCATACCCCCCCATCCCCTCGATCACCGGGGAAGAGTGCGAATCGAAAAACCAAAGCCGCATCGCCTCGCCGCCGTCGGAAGCGAGGATCGGCAGGCAGCAGGTCCCCGCGCCGGGATGCGTGGGATCGGCGCTGTAGGTCAGGTTCATTTTGGCGCGGGCGATCATCGCCAGCTGCTCGGCCATCGTCGCGTCGCGCTCATGATCGTGATTGCCGAAGGTGACGACAAACGGGGTATTGGTCTGGTCGAACGGCCGGGTGATATTCTCCCAGGCCGCTTCCAGCCCGCCGTCAAGAAGCTCGACCCCGCTGGTGATCATATCGCCGGTGACCACCGCCAGGTCGGGTTTTTCTTTGGCGAGCATCTCCCGCATCTTCTGGACCGTCATCTCGGCCTGCGCCACCTCGTGCGGGTTGTTGTAGGCGGTGTGCAGGTCGGTCATCTGAAGAATGCGGAACTTTCCATTCTTAAACTTAAGAACCGGTTTATCGGCGCCGGCGGCTTGCTGTGCGACAGCGGCCGCCCCTCCGGCGGTGACAGCGGCACCCAGCGCCAGGGCGGCACCGGTGAGGAAGGTTCGTCGGGTATGGGTCATCGTTTCACGCTCCAAATTATATTACGGCTTTGCGTTGATCTTCGCTTTTTGCTGTTCACCGGCCGCTTACTTCCAGTGCGACCAGGAAAGTTCCTCCCCCTGAGGGACGGAAATGTAGGTATCGAACCCCGGTTTTCCCTCGGTCAGCTCGATGATTCGTCCCCCCCGCTCCAGTCCCATATCGCCGTAGCTGCCGAAACCGGTCTTGCGGCCGTAGACCAGCGCGATCCCCTTATAGAGGGCGGCGTAGTCGTCGTCATGATCGTGGCCGAAGAAAACCCCGGCGATATCGCCTCGCTCGATCATCGCGGTGAACAGGCCGCTGTTGAGATCCGGCGGACAGGGGGGCTCGCCGATCGTCCCGGTCGCCGCTTCGGCGTTGTGGACCTTCCAAATTTCCGGAAGCGGAATATGGAAAAACGCCAGTCCCGGAATCGGATGCCCGGCGCTCGCCTCGGCCTTGGCGCTTTCGGCGCGGTACCAATCGATCTGCTCGTAACTGATCCAGGCATAGGTTCCCATTCCGGGAATCGTCGGATACGACTGCGAATCGAAGCACCAAAGGCGCGCCGCTTCGCTTCCGTCGGCCCCGAGAACCGGGAGAAAACAGGTCCCCGCGCCGGGATGCGCGGGGTCGGCGCTGTAGGTGAGGTTCATCTTGGCGCGGTCGATCATCGCCAGCTGCTCGGCCATCGTCGCCTGGCGCTCATGATCGTGATTGCCGAAGGCGATGGCAAACGGGACATTCGCCTCGTCGAACGGCCGGGTGATATTCTCCCAGGCCGCGGCCAGGCCGCCGGAAAGAAGATCAACCTCTTTGGTGACCAGGTCGCCGGTGAGCACCGCGAAATCGGGTTTCTCTTTGGCGAGCATCTCACCAACGCGCTGAATCGTCTTCGCCGACTTCTGGACTTCTTCCTCATCGTTGTAGGCGGTGTGCAGATCGGTGAACTGAAGGATGCGGAACTTTCCATCTTTGAACTTGAGCACCGGTTTTTCGGTTTCGGCGGCAGCCGATCTGCCGGCCGCCCCGGCGGTAGTCAGCGCCAGGGCGGCAGCGGTGAGGAACGAACGTCGGGAACAGGTCATGGGAAGTCTTCTTTCTGGTTTTCGGCGGTATTTTGGGTCCCCTCCTCGGGGGGGAAACTTTCGGTGAATACCCTATAAAGATAACGACCGGCGGGGAGGATTTCAACACCGA
>CADBTE010000315.1 GCA_902797455.1 uncultured Planctomycetota bacterium
CTGCGGTAAAGCGCGTTGGCCTGATCGAGCGTCATCGACGGGGTGCTGGGACTGTTCCCCGCGTTCGGTCCGAAACTGTTCGGGGCGTTGTTGTTTGGCCCGTAGCCGTTCTGAGCGATGTTGTTCGGACCGGCATTGTTCGGTCCGCTGTTCGGTCCAAAGTTCGACCCGCCGTTATTGGGGGCAAAATTGTTCGGCCCGTTGTTCGGTCCGGAAGGCCCAAAGATATTTTGCCCGTTTTGAGCCAGCTGGTTCGAGCCCCCCTGATTACTGGGGATGAGCTGCCCGGCCCCGTTGGGGCTGAAGTTCGAACTCTGGCCGCCGGAACCGTTCATTCCGCCGCCGAAACCGTTGTTCCCCGGACCGTTATTCACCACCAGCGTACCGGCGCCCTGCGCCCCATTGGCGCCGATCGGCTGCCGGAAGGCGTTCTGGCGCTCGCGGTCGATCCGGGTGACGATGGTCATCAAATAGGGATCGTGCTCGGTATCGGCGTACTTATACATGGCGTTGAAGACCGCCTGCTGATTGGTATTGTCGCTGTCGTAATGATTGACGGCGTAGCGGCTGACCAAACTAAGCACCAGCGTCCCGCACGCCTCCATAAAGTCTCGGGGGGTGAGTTTTTTCTGGGTCGGCGAGGTCGTCTTAAAATAGTTCAGCTGCACCGCCCCCTGATGACCGGGGTCGGGAGAGATATTCAGGAACGAAAGAAGGTTGATCGCGTCGTCCCATTTTCCCTGAGCCAGGAGAATCGACGCCTGATAGTAGTTGATAATATCAGACCCGTACATACTGAAGTCGAGCCGCCGAACCTGCTCCAGAAGCGCCTGGGCATCGGCGGTTCGCCCCATCTTCGTGAGGATCTGAATCTTCAAAAACGCCGTTTCGGTCGAGATCGGCCCCCTGGCCTGGATGGCGTCGACCGCGGCGAGCGCCTGATCGTAGGCCCCCATCTGCATATAGCAGTAGGCGAGGTACTGGTTCGCCTCGATGATCGAATCGTTATCGGTAAACTCGCCGCGCAGGTACGAGTTAAGCATCTGGACGGCGTCGTTGTACCTCTCCTGAAGGATCAGCAGCCCGGCGCGCATCAGGGCCGCCTTCTGACGGAACGGATAGGTTGGGTTCAGCGCCAGCCGCTGCAGCTCGGTATCGGCCTGGGAGTACTGGCCGCTCTTCCCCAAAGCGACCGCCTTCTCGAACTGACACTGCGGGATCAGCGACCCGTTCGGGAATTTATCGATGCATTGGCTGAAGGCGTCGAGCGCCTGGGAGTACTTCCCGAGGTTCGAGTAGGTCACCCCGAGGTAATAGAGGGCGTACTGGAGGTCGTCGGCGTTCGGGAACTCGCGGACGTACTTCTCCAGCGCCGGGAGCGCTTGATCGTAGAGCATCAAGCTAAAGAGCGAATAGGCGTACTGAAGCGACGCCTCGCGGTAGAACTCGGCCTTCGGCCCCTGGTCGATCACGTATTGAAGGTGAGAACGGCCGGTCGCGCCGTCCTCGGCGTTTGTGAAATTGCCGCGCGCCAGGTACGAGTGCCCCAAATACAGCTCGGCGGCCGACCGATAGCGCGACTTTGGGTAGCGCTGAATAAAGTTCTCGAGCGCGGAGATCGCCTGATCCCACTTTTGGCTCTGATGATATCCCGCGGCGGTGTTGTACGCCTCCTGTTCGGTCTGAGCCGAGGCAAGCGACGGGCAGAGCGCGAAAAGAGCCAAAAACAAGAGCGCAAGGCGACAGATCGCGGGATTTTTGCCGATCCCGGTGCTTCCTGCTAGACTGTTATGCATCGCCTCTACTCTTTCGATTCGCTGGGGGTATAACCCCCTGGTGGATTATTACACACCGGAAAAACAGCATGGAAGCAGCCGCGGCGGCCTTTACCCAAACCACGTTGGCCAAGCATATTTTTTCGGTGGGGCAAATTTTACTAAATAACGCACCCCCTCTTATTTTGCCGATTTTTACTGTCGTGTCAATTATAAAAGCCGACTCCGCCCGAAAAAATCGGCAAACTCCCGCCCGGACAAGAAAAAACCCCCGCGCTTTCGATCGGCCCGATCGAAAGCGCGGGGGGGTAAGCGCTCAAAAGGAAACGATGGGAGCGGTGTGGATTCGCCTCAGCGCGGGCGTTTACTGCTGCGCGTCGGCCAGGTCGAACCGATGCTGCTCGCCGACGGCGTGGAGATGGTCCTTATCGATATAGATCACCTCACAGGCATCGTTCTTCCTCTGGGTGTAGGGGATCGGCCAGCCGACCCGGATCACCTGTTGATAATAGACCGTGCACTTATAGTGGACGTGGTGAACCTGAACGGGGCCGGTGAGGGGGAAGAAGCGCGGAGGATCGACGTAGTCGGCGACCAGCTCCTTGACGATCTTGACGTCGTTGCGATAACGAGTTTCGAGGAACGGAACACCGCCTTTGTTCGGATGGGCCTTCTCGAGCAGACGAATCACTTCGTCGTCGGAGGGTTCATCGAGCCCCGCGGGGATCGCCTCGGAGATAGGAGGAAGGATCGGAATCTGGTTATAGCGGTTCTTCTCGTACGCCATATCCTCATAGGCACCCTGGAAATACGGGCTGACCGGAACGGGAATACTGAAGATTCC
>CADBTE010000316.1 GCA_902797455.1 uncultured Planctomycetota bacterium
AATGTTGTCGGCGGAAAGTGAAAAACTCGTTATCAGAATATCGTAGATTTCCTCGAGGGTCTGGTAGTAGCGAACCGCGTTGTTCGGCTGATTGTACCCCCCCATAAAGATGACGGCGTAATTATCGTCGGCCGAGGCGGTATCGCGAACCGATGCCGCGGCCGCCTCTTTTAAACGCTCGGCGGCCGTGTCGACCGCCCACTGATCGGTGAACTGCGGCGAGATATCTTCCCCGCTGTTCGAGAAATACGAGCAGTCGACCGTCGTCCAGGTTGTTCTGGGCGCGTCGACCAAGAGCGACTGGTGAAGCGAGTAGACCGTCGAGTCGGCCTCGGCGCGGCAGAAGTTGATGCCGCCGAACGCCAGTTCCCCGCGCGCGACGGTGAACGCCGCCTCTTCCTCGGCGCCGCAGGCAATATCGAGCCGCCGCGAACCGGTGGAGACGACGGTGATCGAGCCGTATTGTCCCGAATCAACATCGACGGTGACGCTGGAGTTGATCATCAGCGACGCCGCGGCGAAAACGTCGGTATCGACGACAATCAGGTCGTCCTTGCGCGTGAGGGAGGCGGCGTCGACCGCGTTTTGCAGCGACTCGCCGGTGAGGTTCTCCAGCTCAATGATATTGACCGCGCCGTAGTCGGCGGTCAGTCCCAAATCGCCGTACCGCAGGCGGATCGCCTCATAGTCGGCGGCGCTGACGCTCAAAAGTTCGCGCGCCTCTAACGTCTCGAGGCGCATTCGGCGGAATCCCCCCCAAACACACCCCGTCTTTTTTCCTCGGCCTGTGTGAAACCAATTACCGTCGCTCATAAGGCGGCTCTCCCAGGAAAACACGTTATCCGACCCGCAGGTCCCTGCCGTTATTATAACGGACAATCCCTTAAAGAGCGAAATAAATCGCCTGTTTTGTCTATTTTCCCGCCGATTTTTCTCTCACTTCTTCGGTGTTCGAATCCAAGTCTGGCTCCCCTTTTTGGCCGGTGAGGCCGAACGCTCGGACGACAGCGGAAGCGGTTCCCCCTCGTCGGGCTTGTATCCCGGGGCCTGTCCCTGCGCGACTGCTCCGGCTTGTGCCCCGGGGGTCTTCTCCTGCGAGGGCTTGACCATCGGCAGCGGTTTCGTTTCCTCGGTTTCCCTCTGTTGTCTGGGCGGGCTGTTTCGGCCGGCCGCGGTTCGAACCCTCCCCTCACGTCCGTTTCCCGGACGGGTCGTCTCTTCGCGCGTTCTCCCCTGACGGCCGCCGGCGAGACGATTCTCCGCTTGACGATCGCTCCCCTGACGGCCGCGCTGCGGCCGTGTCCTCCCCTGCCGATCGGCGGCGCGGCGTTCCTGGGCCTGGCGCCTGGGGGTTCCTTCGGCGCGGGCCGCGCCGGCGCCGTTGCTGCGGCGCTGGACCGAACCGGCTTTCACCGGGGTCGGTTTGCGCCGTTCGGTGATCTTATGCCGCTGAAGCGACGTCGTGGGGAGGGTGATCGTCAGCGTCCGGGTCATGACCTCGCCGAGATCCAGCGCCGCGGCGGCTTTGTCCAGAGGCATCGCGCCGCCGTCGGCCCGCATTTCGCCGCGGTAGGACGAAGTCCGAAGCGCCTCAACGTCGCGCAGCGTCATGAGCCGCAGCGTCACCTCGACCGTTATCGGGAGCCCCGCGCGCTCGATGCTGTTCCACGAGTCGTACCATCGGCTGCCGTCATAATAGCGGAAGCGGCACTCGACCACCTCCGGGACCCACATCGCGCCGGAGTCCATCTCCATCGCGATCTGCGAGGCGGTAAGCGGCTCGGGCCGCGCGGAAGCGGTCTCTTCGGGAACGAGCCCGGCTAACAGACGCTCGTTCTCCATCTGCCCCATCTCCTCTTCCATTTCCTCCGAGGTCATGAACGAACTTTGAGGGGGCGCCGAAAGCGAGCCGATCACCTGGGATCCCCCGCCGGCGATCACCTCCTCGGGGGTCGGTTCCTCTTCCCCCTCGGGGGTCTCAAAATCCAACTCGCGGCGGGACAGCCCGAACTTGTGTACATATCCCCCCGCCTCGGCGGCGCCTTCGCGCGCGCCCATCGGGGTAAACTCATAAAAAATGGTCTTTAGTTCCGGAACCTGAGCCCCTTTCGGTTTTCCCCCCGTCGAAGCGTACGAACGGTTTTCCTCGACCGTGGCCCCGTCGTTTAAAAGGTTCGGCTCGACCACGTCGATCGCCAGGGTGGTCGAATCCCCCCGCAGGCCGAAACGCCGGATCGCCTCGGCGCCGGCGTCGCTGGCCATCTGCGGATGAATCGGGTCCTGCACCGCCGAGCACAGATCGTCGGTGAGAATCTGCGAGATCGACCGTACCAGCTGGGTGCGGGCCATCCGCTTCTCGCCGATTTCGTAATGCCGCGAGTAGATCGAGACCAGCTGCCAGACGACCCCCAAAATGGTCGTCAGCAGCGCCAGTACCAAGAGTACTTCCAGCAGCGTCAAACCCCGCCGGCGCGGCGACGCCTTGGGTAATACGGCCGCGGCGGTCATGGCGCCTCCTTCATGCGGGCGCGGGCCCGTTCCAACAGCGCCTCGAACGCCGGGTCACGCGTTTGTTCGCGCTCTTGGACTGTCCCCGGGGTCCCTTCCATCGGGGCGTTGATCGGCGCCGCCGGCGGCGCGCCGACCACCGAGCCGATCACGTAGGCGTCGTCTTCCGGTGTCTCCCCCAAGGAGCTTCCGGAAGAAAGAACACCGCTGCCGCCGCCGGAAGAGCTAAAGCTGTTCTCTACCACGTCGAATGGGGAACCGGGCCGCGCCGCCGGCGGCTGAAGCGGTACACCGCGCAGCGAACCGATCGGCCGGGGGGACATCTCCGAGTTGTCTCCCATCAGGAGTGTCTTTCGTTCGGCCCACTGCGACAGCGTGACCTCTTCTCCCACTACGGGGAGATCCCGCTGGTATTTGCGCGCGGTGATCGTGACACAGACCAGTTCCTGAATCGGCGTCGGATCCAAAATAGTCGAAACCCACCAGTCGTCGACACCGGGCAGTTCAACCTTATCGGGCCAAACGGCGGGGATCTCGGCGCTGAGGATTCGGTTCATCAGATTGCGGCATTCCACCTGGACGGTCGTCTTTTCCTCGGCCTCGGAGGATTGATTCATCGCCGAGCGAACCAGTGTCGTTAAAGCCGCCATCCCGACCATCAGGATCGCCAGAACCACCAGAATCTCCAGGAGGGTGAAGCCGGAGGTTTTTCTCATGGCTGGCCTCCTTGAATCACGCCGGATTGCCGCGTGGGGTCTTGCTCGGGATTGTCATCGCGCCGCAGCTGGGCAAATACCTCGCCGGAGAGAACACTCGAAAATCCGCCGCTTCCCGGCGGATA